>NZ_JBFPKG010000269.1:0-434 GCF_040948665.1 Paraburkholderia sp. BR14320 | reverse complement strand
TGAAGAATCTGTTCGGCATGCAGCCGGCTGCTCCGGCACCTGCCGCGCCGGCCACGGCCGACAAGCAGGCCCGTCCGCAACGCGGCGAACGCACCGAGCGCGGTGAGCGCACGGGCGAGCGCGGCGGCGATCGCAACCGCAATCGCCGTGGCGGCGCAGGGGGCCGCGACGCGGCAGCGCGTGGCGAAGGCGTCACCGGCGGCCGTCAGGCGCAAGGTCAGCAGCCGTCGCAGCGTCGCGAGGAACGGGAAGGCCGCGAGGCACGCGAGGGCCGTGAGCCGCGCGCGCCGCGTGAGCAACGCGAACCGCGTGAGGCTCGTGAAGGCCGCGAACCGCGTGAGACTCGCGAGCCGCGTGAAGCACGCGAACGCGACACCCGCGGCGCCGAGCGCGTGGAAGCCGTCGAAGGCACGGCACGCGCCGAACGTCAGGAA
>NZ_JBFPKG010000268.1:0-446 GCF_040948665.1 Paraburkholderia sp. BR14320 | reverse complement strand
CTTGCGCGGCCCACCCGTTTTCAGTCTTGACTTATAAGGCATGAAAGCTCGCCTGTCGGATAGATCACTGGGCTCTTTCTACCGGACCCACGGTCGCCGCGCAAGGACCCTGCTGAACAAAGCCGCGATAGAGCGAGGCGCGTAGCAGGTGTCGCTTCAGCGCGAAGTGCTGCCGGATCGGACCGAAGCTCGATAGGAAAGCCTGCGAGCGCTCTGGATCGCGAAAGCCACGCATGCGTCGCTCGCGTTCGCGGGTCGGCTGATGACTGTTTTCGGCCCGGTTATTGACCCGCGCGCTGGCTTTGTTCAGCAGGGTAGGCCGCAGTTGGTTGCGGACGCAACTAGAGCTTTTTGACGCAAACGGCCTTGCCGAAGCTGTTCCACAGATTCACGAGGTTCGCGATAATCACGCCCTCGCGCTGCTGCGATTCGATGTTGCGCGTCAG
>NZ_JBFPKG010000267.1:0-449 GCF_040948665.1 Paraburkholderia sp. BR14320 | reverse complement strand
CGACGCTTCTGGAGCGGACACGGCGTACGGCCCTGGGGGCGCAGGAGCATCAGGACCTGCCATTCGAGCAGGTGGTGGAGATCGTGCAGCCGCCCCGGGCGCTTGATCACACGCCGCTGTTCCAGGTGATGTTGGCTTGGGAGAACCACGCAGGTCCGTCGTTCGACCTTCCCGGACTGAGTGTGGAGGCTGCCGCCGACGGGCTCGATCAGGTCAAGTTCGATCTGGAGCTGAGCCTTAGCGAGCATGGCGAGGAGATCGCTGGAACACTGAGCTATGCCACGGCACTTTTTGATCAGGCGACGATCGAGCGGCAGCGTGGTTATCTGCTGGCGCTGCTGCGGGCGATGGTTGCGGACGCGGGCCAGCCGGTGGAGCGCATCGATATCCTGCCGGCGGCGGAGCGCGGGTATCTGCTGGAGGAGCTGAACCGCACGGAGGCGGCGTAT
>NZ_JBFPKG010000266.1:0-452 GCF_040948665.1 Paraburkholderia sp. BR14320 | reverse complement strand
CGACGCTTCTGGAGCGGACACGGCGTACGGCCCTGGGGGCGCAGGAGCATCAGGACCTGCCATTCGAGCAGGTGGTGGAGATCGTGCAGCCGCCCCGGGCGCTTGATCACACGCCGCTGTTCCAGGTAATGCTGGCCTGGCAGAATAACGCGCCGGGGCGGCTCGATCTTCCCGGGCTGGGCGTGGAGGAGGTGGTGGACAATGCGCCCGGGCAGATCCGGTTCGAGCTGGAGCTGAACGTAGGCGAGTGTGACGGGCGGATCGTGGGCACGCTGGGCTATGCCACGGCGCTGTTCGAAGAGTCGACGGTCAGGCGGCAGCGGGATTATCTGCTGGCGCTGCTGCGGGCGATGGTTGCGGACGCGGGCCAGCCGGTGGAGCGCATCGATATCCTGCCGGCGGCGGAGCGCGGGTATCTGCTGGAGGAGCTGAACCGCACGGAGGCGGCGTAT
>NZ_JBFPKG010000265.1:0-458 GCF_040948665.1 Paraburkholderia sp. BR14320 | reverse complement strand
CATCCAACTGGTTGCTAGTTTCGACGGTGATTATGCACGGAGCAGACGAACAAACCTGAGGCGCAAATCGATGTCGGGCACGGCATGCTGAAGATGCGACGATATGTTTCGGTATGCGAAGGTGAAGGGAGCAGGTGGTCGAGCACGGCTTTGTCCGGATGGGTACAAGTTCCCGTGCTATGGACGCGACTATGCATTTTTGACGCAAACCGGTTTGCCGAAGGCGTTCCACCGGTTCAGCAGGTTGGCGATGATTACGCCTTCGCCTTCCTGCGACGCAAGCTCCTGCGTCAGCAGGCGTTCGCCGATGCAGCGCTTGATGCGCGAGATCCATCGCGTCGATCGCGGCGAAGTTTGGCTGCTCGGGCGAGACACTGCGCAGCTGGGTGCGCAAGGAAGAGCGGAATCGGGGTTTGCGCCCGGGCACAAGCACGCAGGAGCAGGATCGGCTCAAGGAG
>NZ_JBFPKG010000264.1:0-458 GCF_040948665.1 Paraburkholderia sp. BR14320 | reverse complement strand
CACGGCATCGTGCTTGATCAACCGCTCGCGGTTCTTCGTGAAGACCGTGGGCACCCACACCACGTCATCCATTGCCAGGCCGATGAACCAACGAAACAGAAGGTTGTATTGCACCTGCTCCATCAATTGCCGCTCCGAGCGGATGCTGTAGAGAACCTGGATCAGCATCGCCCGCAACAGCTTCTCCGGCGCGATGCTCGGCCGCCCGCCCTTTATGTCGGCTTCGTACATGTCGGCGAACAGCCGATCCATCTTCGCGAGTGCTTCGTTCGCCATGACGCGAATGGCACGCAGCGGATGTGACGGCGGAATGAAGTCGTTCAGCTTGCGCATGGAAAACAGACTCTCGGTGAATGTGTCGGCGCCGCGCATAATCTCCATCGGGTTGTTGGGCTCCTTCTATCAACGCTTCACGAACGCAGCGCGATGACGCGTTTCAGCGGTACTTCCGCAGGCTG
>NZ_JBFPKG010000263.1:0-461 GCF_040948665.1 Paraburkholderia sp. BR14320 | reverse complement strand
GAAGGCGATCGAAGTGGTCGGCGGCGCGGCGAAAGGCAAGGCGATCATCGTGCTCAATCCGGCCGAACCGCCGGTGATGATGCGCGACACCGTCTATACGCTGTCGGAGATGGCCGACCTCGACAAGCTCGAGCAGTCGATCGAGGAGATGGTCGCGAAGGTTCACGCGTACGTGCCCGGCTATCGCCTGAAGCAGAAGGTGCAGTTCGATGTAATCCCGGCGAACGCGCCGCTCAATATTCCGGGCCTCGGCATGTTCAGCGGTTTGAAGACCTCGGTGTTTCTCGAAGTGGAAGGCGCCGCGCACTACCTCCCTGCCTATGCCGGCAATCTTGACATCATGACTTCGGCCGCGCTCGCGACCGCCGAGCGCATGGCGCAGGCGCTCGTGCAGGCATCAGAGGCTTAAGGAGACTTCCCGCATGGACAAAAAACTCTATATCTCCGACGTGACGCTGCGC
>NZ_JBFPKG010000262.1:0-461 GCF_040948665.1 Paraburkholderia sp. BR14320 | reverse complement strand
AATCCAACGGAGAATCGCTGAAATCCCCCGAAACCCGTTGTAGAAAATCTGTAAGCAGTGGGCACGGTGGCAATAGCGCGTGGTCACATTTCGGTTCGCATTGCTTGTCCGGCCGCGTGCCGCACGGTATCAAAATTGGTCTTATCGTGCTGCGCTTTTAATCGGCTGCATCGCCGTTCGCTGGAGAAGCTGTTTTTTTCGCTCGTTTGTAAGGAGATTGGCATGGGAATCGTCGCTGATGTCGAGAAGGTTGGGGGAGCTGTATTTAAGGTGGGGGAAGATGTATTGGCAGCGCCGTTTAAAGTGGCCGCATTGCCGTTCAAAGCGCTTGGCGCAATTGGCAATCTGCTGGACGGCGGCGCAAATGCGATTTCAGGGGGCTCGTCCGCCCAAGGCGATAGTCCATCGGACAAGGAAGCGACTGGATTGGAAAGTGAGTTCTAATCGAAGCGCTTTCATGT
>NZ_JBFPKG010000261.1:0-462 GCF_040948665.1 Paraburkholderia sp. BR14320 | reverse complement strand
TGCCGCGGATGCGGCGCGTCGATGCGTCCTGGAGACGCGAAGAAAGATTGCGCCTTACGCCTGCGCGCCAGCCAGAGCGGCCAGTTGAGCTTCGGTAAGGGTTTCGCGCGGCACGGCGGTCGCGCGGGTGAAGATCATGCTGCCGTAGAGATTGGCGAGACAGCGTGCTTCCGCGCACAGCACCGTCACCTCCTCGTCGGAGGTTGCCGGATTGCGGTTGCGCCACACGTTGATCGCGTTTTCGATTTGGGCGATTGAAACGTCCCGGTTTCCTGAAACAGCGTTCGGATGTTTCATGGGGTGTCCTCGAAGGAAGTGCCCCTGAACAACGCCCTAAGGGACGTGATCCCCAAGGGCAGCATTGTTGCCGGATCTCCGGCGGGTCGATGCGTCATGGACGCGGGTAACAGAGCCCAGTATGGGCGGCCGCTGCGCGAAGGTTTGCCCGAATGATGAGCAGAT
>NZ_JBFPKG010000260.1:0-463 GCF_040948665.1 Paraburkholderia sp. BR14320 | reverse complement strand
GCAGGATCGTGTGGAGGGCATGCATCGATCCGGAAGCCGTACCCCTCGGCCAGCGCGGCGTACGAGCGCTGTACCTCGGGATCGTACATACACGCCTTTGTAATCGCGCATTTGGCGTTGTCGATGATCACGCGCTCCACGCGGCCGCCGAACCATTCGAAGGCGCGCCGGTGGCAGGCCAGCCACGTCTCGACCGTTTGATCCGGCACGAGCTCTGCATACTGGTGCCGCGACCAGCACAGCGTCATCACGAAGAACCATGTCTTGAGCGGTACGCCGGATTCGTGTGTCAAAACGGGACCGGCACCGAAGTCGAGCTGCGCTGCGTCCGCCGGAGCGAACTCCAGGATCGTCGTTGCTCTCGCGCCGCGCTCGGCCTTCAGGTGCAGCAGGAAGCGCCGCACTGCAGAATAGCTGCCCGTATAGCCGTGATTGCGCTGAAGCGCGTTGAAGATCGTCGTGC
>NZ_JBFPKG010000025.1:0-112791 GCF_040948665.1 Paraburkholderia sp. BR14320 | reverse complement strand
GCGCGTGCGATCGCGCTCGGCAAGCTGCGCCGCGCAGCGCAGGTTGTCGAACACGGACAGCCGCGCGAACACGCTGGTGCTCTGGAAGCTGCGCGCGAGGCCGCGGCGCGCGATCGCGGCGGGCGCCAGCCGCGTGATGTCCGCGCCGAACAGATGGATACGCCCCGCGCTCGGCCGCGCGCCGCCCCCGATCAGGTTGAACAGCGTCGACTTGCCCGCGCCGTTCGGGCCGATCAGCGCGTGCCGCTCCCCGGGCTCGATCGCGAGATCGACGCCGCGCAGTATTTGCGTCGCGCCGAAACGCTTTTCGATGCCGTAGAGCGCCAGTGCCGGGATCATCGTGCGGCTCCGGAGGAACGTGCCGCGCGTGCGTGGGCGCTCACGCGTGCATGCGCGCGCAGCGCATGGCGTGTGGACAACGCAGCCAGGGCGGCGAGCGCAACGAATGCCAGCGCCAGAGGAAGCGGCAACAGCATCGGTGCGACGGTGACATCGGTGCCCGCGCCCGCACCGCCGCCGAACAATGCGCTAAACGCCGCCCCTTCGTCCGCACCGAACTGCGCCGCATAGGCCCACTGCACCGCGATCACGACGGCCGCGAGCCACAGCAACCCTGCCGCCGCGCTCCACAGATAAGCGGCGCGGCAACCTCGCCAGCCATAGGCCGCAATCCGCGCCACGTGTCGCGAGGCAAAGCCCGCAAGCCCATCCGGCGCGGCCATCACGACGACGACAAAGAACAGCCCCAGGTAAAACAGCCACGCCCGCGTGACACTCGCGACCACCACGCTGAAAAACGTCAGCACGATCGCCCCCGCGACCGGCCCGAAAAACGCGGCAGTGCCGCCGATCACGGTCGCGATCAGCACCGCGCCCGAGCGCATCATGCCGACGCTTTCGGTCGATACGAGTTCGATATTGATCAGCCCGAGCGTCCCCGCGATGCCCGCGAAAAACGCCGACAGCACGACCACGCCATAGCGAACCCGGCGCGGATAGCAGCCGATCGCCGCCGCGCGCGCCGGGTTGTCGCGCACCGCGTTCGCGAGCCGCATGAACGGCGTGCGCGACAGCGCGAACATCGCGACACTCGCGACGACGCACCACAGCGCGATCAGCGCATAGGCCTCGCGCGCCGGACCGAAACTCCAGCCGCCGAAGAGCGGCCCGCTCGCGCGATCGATCGCGACGCCCGCCTCGCCGCCGAACCAGCCCGGCAGCGTCCACGCGGCCGCGACGACGAGCTCGCCGAGACCGAGCGTGATCATCGCGAACGCGGTGCCGGCACGGCGCGTCGCGATAAAGCCGAACAGCACGCCGCACAGCGCGCCGCCGATGCCGCCGACCAACGGCAGCAGCACGAGCGGCACGCCGCCCGCGTTGAACATGCGCGCGGCGATCAGCGCGCCGAGCCCCGCATACGCGGCATGTCCGAACGACAGCAGCCCGGTCTCGCCGAGCAACAGGTTGTACGACAGCGCGAACACGATCATCGTCGCGCTTTGCGCGAGATAGGCGAGCAGCCAGCTGTGCGGCCAGATGAAAGGCGGCACGGCCAGAAAGGCGACGAGCGCGAGCCAGGGCGCGAGCGCGCCGCCGCGCCTGCGCGGCGGCACCCGGCTTTCCAGCGCATCTGACGGCCCACTCGGCTTACGCATGATCGTCACGCCGTCCGAACAGCCCGCGAGGCCTCATCGCCAGCACCGCGACGAGCAGCAGATACGGCAGCAGCGGCGCGACTTGCGCGAGCGTCAGCGCGTCCCATTCGGGCGGCAGCACCGCGCCGACGAGCGCCACCGCGTCGCCCAACGACAGATCGCTCGCGACCGCCAGCGTCTGCACGCACCCCACCAGCAGCGACGCGATGAGCGCCCCGCTCAGCGACCCGAGCCCGCCGATCACGACGACGACGAAGACGATCGAGCCGAGCGACTCCGCCATCGCCGGCTCGATCACGAACAGCGGCGCGCCGATCACGCCGGCCAGCGCGGCGAGCGCGGTGCCGGCCGCGAATACGCCGGTGAACACGCGCGGCACGTTGTAGCCGAGCGCTTCGACGGCCTGCGCATGCGTGAGCGCGGCGCGCACGATCAGGCCCGTCTTCGATACGCGCAGCATTGCGATGAGCGCCGCGAGCATCGCGAGCGACACCGCCATCATGAACGCGCGATAGCGGGTGAAAACCGCGCCGTACAGCGAGAACAGCGAACCGTCGAGCACGGCCGGGATTCTCGCCGACAGCGGACTGAGCCCCCAGCCGAGCTTGACGAGTTCGCCGAGCAGATACGCGGCGCCGAACGTCAACAGAAGCTCGGGCAGATGACCGTGGCCGCGCACGCGCCGCAGCAGCCAGCGCTCGAGCGCCGCGCCGAGCAGACCGACGACGAGCGGCGCGACCACCAGCGCGCTCCAGAAACCGGCGCGCGCCGCCACCGAAAAGCCGACGTACGCGCCGAGCATGTAGAAGCTCGCATGCGCGAAGTTGAGCACGCCGAGCATGCTGAAGATCAGCGTGAGCCCGGCCGACAGCATGAACAGCAACAGCCCGTAGCTCAGGCCGTTGAGCAAAGTGATGATGAACGACTGCACGCGTCTAGTCCGCCGTCCCGCCAACGCACAACGGTTCGAGCGCCGCGCGCAGTTCGGCGGGCAGGTTCACCGGCCGCCGCGTCGCGCGATCCACGTAGACGTGCACGAAATGCCCCTGCGCGGCGGGCGCTTCATCGCCGTCGCGGAACAGCCCCACCTCGTAGCGCACGCTCGACGTGCCGAGCCGCGCGACGCGCAAGCCCGCGTCGATGCGATCGGGAAATACGAGCGGCGCGAAGTAGTTGCACTGCGTCTCGACGACGAGCCCGATCGTCGCGCCGTGCTCGAAATCGAGCACGCCCGCGCGGATCAGATACTCGTTCACGACGGTGTCGAAATAGCTGTAGTAGACGACGTTGTTCACGTGGCCGTAGACGTCGTTGTCCATCCAGCGCGTGGTGATCGACAGGAAGTGCGGATACGCGGCGCGGCCGGCAGGGGCGGGTTTGTTCATCGGACGTGGCGGTTGGTGGATGCGAGGATGCGGGGCTGCGTCACAAAGACTCCGTCAGCATGCGGCGATAGTCGTCGGCGCTCGCCTCACGCGGATTCGTGCGATGGCAGTGATCGAGCAGCGCGCCCTGCACGACCTTGTCGAACATGCTTTCGTCGACGCCCATCTGCCTGAGGCCGGTCGGCAGACCGAGCCGCGCGGTCATGTCGAACAGCGCCTGCGCGAGATCCGCATGCTCGGGCACCCCCATCACGCGACGCATGCGCGCATAGCGGCGCTCGGCCACCACGCTCGGCGCGCGCTCGTTGAAGCGCAGCACCGCGGGCAGCACGACCGCGTTCAACGTACCGTGATGCAGCGACGTGCGGCCGTTCACCTTCAGGCCGCCCAGCGGATGCGACAGCGAATGCACGCAGCCGAGGCCCTTCTGGAACGCCATCGCGCCCTGCATCGACGCGCTCATCATGTTCAGGCGCGCCTCGCGATCGCTGCCGTCCGCGCACGCGCGCTCGATGCTGTGCCACGCGCGCTCGAGGCCGTCGAGCGCGATGCCGTCGGCGGGCGGATTGAAGGCCGGCGCGAGGAAGGTCTCGATGCAATGCGCGATCGCATCCATGCCGGTCGCGGCGGTCAGCCCCGGCGGCAGGCCGAGCGTGAGACCCGGATCGCACAGCGCCGATTTCGGCAGCAGACTCCACGAATGAAAGCCGAGCTTGCGGCCATCGTTCAGGATCACGATCGCGCCGCGCGCGACTTCGCTGCCGGTGCCAGCCGTGGTCGGAATCGCGATCAGCGGCGCGACGGCGTCGGTGATCTTCGCGCTGCCGCCTTCGATCGTCGCGTACTGCGTGAGCGGCCCCGGATGCGTGGCCGCGATCGCGACGCCCTTCGCGAGATCGATCGACGAACCGCCGCCCACCGCGATCAGCCCGTCGCAGCGCTCGTCGCGATACACCTGGGCCGCCGCGAGCACCTTGTCCTCGGTCGGATTCGACGGCGTGTCGTCGAACAGCGGCACGTCGCCGAGCTTCAGCGCATCGAGTGCCTGCCGCGCGATGCCGGCCGCGACGACGCCCTTGTCGCTGATCACCAGAGGCCGCCTGATGCCGATGCGCGCGCACTCGGACGACAGTTGCGACAGTGCGTCGTAGCCCAGATGAATATGGGTCAGGTAGTAGATGTAGGCCATGCCGTTGCTTCTCCCTGAGCGTGCGCTCATTGACCGCTGATTGACGTGGATGAACGATTCGATGATGCGTCGATGGCTGCTGTGTGCTGTCTCTATGTTGTCCGCGTTGTCCGCATTGTCTGTGTGCTGGCCAATGTTGCGGCTCGATGGACGGAGCGCTTCACAGCCCCGGCCGCTCGACGAATTCGAACGGCAAATTGCGCCGCCGCATCCATTCGCCGAGCGCTTGCCCCGTGCCCGCGCGCCACGGCCGCAGCTTCGCGGGCTCGACGAGCTGGTATTCCAGGAGTTCCGGCGACAGCGCGATCGTCCCATGCGCCTTCACGTGATACGCGATGATCAGCTCGTTCTTGCGGATGAATTCGTACACGCCGATCAGTTCGACCGATTCCGTGTGCAGCGACGTCTCCTCCATCACTTCGCGAGCGATGCCCTGCTCCGGCGTCTCGCCGTTTTCGAGGAAGCCGGTGATCAGCGCGAACCTGCCCTCGGGCCATGCGGCGTTGCGCGCAAGCAGAACCTTGCCCTCGTACTCGACGATCGCGGCGACGACCGGCAGCGGATTATTCCAATGAACATAACCGCACTCGGTGTCGGGACAGATCTGACGGACGCGGCCACCGTCGTGTTCGGGGTCGGTGCGTTCGGTCAGAGGCTTCGCGCAGCGGGGACAGAATCGGTACTCGGTCATGGCGGGGGACGTCTCGTTGTTTCGTGTTTGTTGGCGGGTCGTAGTGGTGTGGCATTGCGCGTGTACCGAGTGGTGCGGCAAGGCGCCGGCAGTCACTCAGGCTGCGGCAGCTTCATGCGTCTTCGCTCACGCGACGCACAGTTCGCGTACGTCGGCCGCGAAACGCTCGACCGTTTCGGGCTGCGTGTCCCACGCGCACATCAGCCGGCAACCGCCCGCGCCGATGAACTCGTAAAACTTCCAGCCACGTGCGCGCATCGTCTTCGCGGCATGCCGCGGCAACTGCGCGAACACCGCGTTCGATTCGCTCGGAAACATGATGCTCACGCCCGGGATTTCCTGCAACCGCGCCTCCAGCAGACGCGCCATCGCGTTCGCGTGACGCGCATTGCGCAACCATACGTCGTTGTCGAGCAGGCCGAGCCACGGCGCGGAAATGAAACGCATCTTCGATGCCAGCTGTCCCGCCTGCTTGAGCCGATAAGCGAAATCGTCGGCGAGCGCGCGGTCGAAGAACACCACCGCCTCGCCGACTGGCAGGCCGTTCTTGGTGCCGCCGAAGCACAGCACGTCGACACCCGCGCGCCATGTGATTTCCGACGGATGCACGTCGAGCGCGGCGACCGCGTTCGCGAAACGCGCGCCGTCCATGTGCACCTTCAGATGACGGCGCTTCGCGATCGCGGCGATCGCGCGCACTTCCTCGACGCTGTAGACGGTGCCGACCTCGGTCGACTGCGTCAGCGTGACGACCTTCGGCTTTGGATAGTGGATATCGGCGCGCCGCGTGACGATGGACTCGATCGCATCGGGCGTGAGCTTGCCGCCGATGCCCGGCGCCGTCAGCAGCTTCGAGCCGTTTGAAAAGAACTCCGGACCGCCGCATTCGTCGGTCTCGATGTGCGCGAGTTCGTGGCAGATCACCGAGTGGTACGACTGGCACAGCGACGCGAGCGCGAGCGAATTGGCCGCCGTGCCGTTGAACACGAAGAACACTTCGCAATCGGTTTGAAACAGGTCGCGCAGACGGTCGCAGACCTGGTTGGTCCAGGAGTCGTCGCCGTAGGCCGGCTCGTGGCCGCTGTTGTTGGCGGCGATCAGCGCGTCGAGCGCTTCGGGACAGATGCCGGCATAGTTGTCGGACGCGAAATGTTGCATGGTCGAGCGACGCGCCCGGCGACAGGCGCGAGGGAATGACGGAAAGCGGTCATTTTAGTGCGCTCGTGCGAGATTTGTTTTCAGGCGCTAGTTGCAACCGCAATCCGGCATGCGGCCACGGCGCGGGCCGCGCGGCACGCGCATCACCGCGATCAGCCCTACCGCCCCCGCCAGCAGCGCGCCCGCGGCGAGCCACAGCGCCAGCGAAAACGATCCCGTGTGGGCGGCAATCGGCGCTGCCACCAACGGACCCGCGATCTGTCCGATGCCATAGGCCGCCGTCGCGTAACCCATCAGCCCGGCCGCATCGTCGCCGCGCAGCCGCCGCGCCTCGCGCATCGCGAATAGCGTGATCGCGGTAAACGGCAGGCCGATCAGGATGCTGCCGAGCGAAAACCCGCCCGCCGTCGGCCACACGATGCCCAACGCGATGCCGATTGCCTGCAACACATATGAGCCTGCGAGCAGCGTGCGGTTGTCCCAATGCAACGGCAAACGCGCGGCGAGCAACGCGCCGACGATCAGCGCGGCACCGAACATCGGCCAGAACAGGTCCGGCCATGCCGAGCCCGGCAACGCGTGGCGCGCGATGACCGGCAGAAAGGTCGCGGTGATGATGTAGCCGAAGCCCGGGATACCGTAGAGCAGCACCAGCCAGAACGCGTCGCTGCGGTGGACGGCATGGCTCGTCTGAACGCCGGCCGTACGGGGCGGCGGGTTTGCGCCAGTGCGTGATCCAGTGGCGGATTTTGCTGCCGAGGAGCTCGCAACGGCAGGCCGCGCTGCCCCCACGCGCCCTGTCTCGGCGAACACGGGCCACACCAGCACGGTCAGCACCGCGCCGATCACCGCAAAGCCGATCCATCCGACCACCGCGCCATAGCCACCCGCGACGCTGACCAGCAAGCCGGTCCCGACGATGCCCACGCCCGGCCCGGTGTAGATGACCCCGCTCCACGCATGCGCGCCGAGTTCGGCGAGCCGCCGCAAGCCCCACTGCGACGCGAACACGAAGGTCCATGCGCTGACCGCGCCGGCGACGAAGCGCACCAGCGCCCACACCCAGAACTGGCCGGTGACGCCCATCGCGAGCGTGAGCAGCACGGTCGCGGCGAGTCCGACGCGCACCATCCGCGCGGGCTCTGCCCGCAGCGCCGCGCAGGTCATCGCACCGACGAAATAGCCGGCGTAATTGAACGACGCGAGCCAGCCGCCATGCTGGATATCGAGGTGCGGCTGGCCGAGCGCCGCGCCGTGCAGCATCAGCGGCAGCAGCGGCGTGAATGCGAAGCGCCCGATCCCGAGCGCGACGGCCAGCGCGGCCATGCAGGCGAGCGCCGCGCGCCGGGCGGCGTGCGGTTCGTGAAAGCGCCGGTACGCGTGGGAAGCCAGGTCGTTCATGTCGGACGGTCAAGCAGCGATGGGGTGAATCCATATTAGCTTGACCTTTCGATCACGAAAAATGAATAATTAGAATGTAATTCATCGCCGGGAGAGAATCATGGATCTGGCTGCTCTGACGATTTTTCGCGCGGTAGTACGCGAAAACGGCGTGACGCGCGCTGCGGCGAAGCTCAATCGCGTGCAATCGAACGTGACCACGCGCATCAAGCAGCTCGAGGAGCAACTCGGCACCGAGTTGTTCATCCGCGACGGCCGCCGGCTCGTGCTGACGCCGGCCGGCGAGACCCTGCTGCCCTACGCGGAACGGCTGCTCGCGCTCGCCGACGAGGCGCGTCACGCGGTGCGCGAGGATCGTCCGAGCGGGCGGCTGCGTCTCGGTACGATGGAAAGCGTCGCGGCGACGCGTCTGCCGGCCCTGCTCGCGCAATATCACCAGCAATGGCCGGCCGTCGAACTGGAGCTGGAGACCGGCACGACCGGCAGGCTGATCGAGCGCGTGCGCGAGTTCGAGGTCGATGCGGCGTTGGTCGCGACGCCGCTCGATCCTGCGACGCTCGGCGATGTGTTCGAAACCGTGCCGATCTTCCGCGAAGAACTCGTGATGCTGACGCCGCGCGGCCATCGGCCGATCCGCGAGGTGCGCGACATCGCGCTATCGACGCTGATCGCGTTCGAGCGCGGCTGCGCTTATCGCGCGTATATCGAGAAGTGGTATCTGGAGCACGGGGTGCGGCCGGAGCGCGTGCTGGAGCTCGGCTCGTATCACGCGATCGTCGCGTGCGTGGCGGCCGGCGCGGGCGTCGCGGTCGCACCGCGCTCGGTGCTCGATCTGCAGCCCGACACGAGCAATATCGCGGTGCACGAGTTGCCCGATATTGGCATCATCGACACGCTGCTGCTCTGGCGACGCGGGCATTTTTCGTCGGCACTCAACGCGTTGCGGCGCGCGCTGGTCGCGTCGCAGGAAGGGACGGCCGACGCGGATGCGGCGGCGCCCGTGGATACCAATGCGGTCTGATCGTTGAATCCACCGCGCCGGCAAAGAGGTTCGACGCAAGCCGATCGGCTTCGGCAAAAGCGAAGGGGCCACGCAACGCGCCGATTCTGCTGGCGCGCCGCGTGGCCCCTTTGTCGAACCCGGCTCGACTTCGCGTCGAGCCGGACTCAACCGACCATCAGATTCAAAGCTGTGCTTCGACCCAGCCCTTGACGCCCGCGAGCGCCGCCGGCAGGTTGGCCGGCTCGGTACCGCCAGCCTGCGCCATGTCCGGACGGCCACCGCCCTTGCCGCCCACCTGCTGGGCCACGAAGTTGACCAGTTCGCCCGCCTTGACCTTCTTGCTGGCGTCGGCGGTCACACCGGCGATCAGGCTGACCTTGCCGCCTTCGACCGACGCGAGCACGATCGCCGCGCTCTTCAGCTTGTCCTTGAGCTTGTCGACCGTTTCGCGCAGCGTCTTCACATCCGCGCCTTCGAGCGTTGCCGCGAGCACGTGCACGCCGCCGACGTCGATCGCCTGGCCCGCGAGCTCGTCGCCCTGGCTCGACGCCATCTTCGACTTCAGCGCGCTCAGTTCCTTCTCGAGCGCCTTCACCTGGTCCTGCACCTGGCCGATGCGCTGCGTGAGTTCCGCCGGTTGCGCCTTCAGCACGGCCGCGGCCGCGTTGACGCGCGCTTCGAGCTCCTGCACGTAGCGCACCGCGTTGTCGCCGGTGATCGCTTCGACGCGGCGGATACCGGCCGCGACGCCGCCTTCCATCACGATCTTGAAGAAGCCGATGTCGCCCGAGCGATTCACGTGCGTACCGCCGCACAGCTCACGCGAGAAGCCGAGGTCGAGCACGCGCACTTCGTCGCCGTACTTTTCGCCGAACAGCGCCATCGCGCCGCCCTTCACCGCATCGTCGTACGACATCAAACGCACGATGCCGGGCGCGTTCGCCAGCACTTCCGCGTTGACGATTTCCTCGACGCGGCGGATCTGTTCGTCCGTCATCGGCGCGTTGTGCGCGAAGTCGAAGCGGGTCTTGTCTGCGTCGACGAGCGAGCCCTTCTGCTGCACGTGCGAACCGAGCACCTCGCGCAGCGCCTTGTGCATCAGGTGCGTGGCCGAGTGGTTGCGCGCCGTGCGAGCGCGGCGCACCGCGTCGATTTCCGCCTTGACGACGTCGCCAACCTTCAGCGTGCCCTGCTCGAGCGTGCCGTGATGGCCGACCACGTCGGCCTGCACCTTCAGCGTATCGGCAACGGCAAAGCGCGTGCTCGCGTTCGCGAGCACGCCCTGGTCGCCGACCTGGCCGCCCGACTCCGCGTAGAACGGCGTGTGATCGAGCACGACGACCGCCGGCTGGCCGGCCTGCACCTGCTGCACCGACGCGCCGTCCACATACAGCGCGACGACCTTCGCGTCGTCGAAGACGATTTCCTCGTAGCCGTGGAACGTGGTCTTCGCGCCCGAGTATTCGAGGCCCTGGGCCATCTTGAACTTGCCCGCCGCGCGCGCCTGCTCGCGCTGACGCGCCATCGCGTCGTCGAACGCGGGTTCGTCGACCGTCACTTCGCGCTCGCGGCAGACGTCCGCGGTCAGGTCGAGCGGGAAGCCGTAGGTGTCGTGCAGCTTGAACGCGAGTTCGCCGTCGAGCGTCTTGCCGCCCTTCGCGTCGAGATCGGCCAAAGCGGCTTCGAGAATCGACATGCCGTGCTCGATCGTCTCGAAGAAGCGCTCTTCTTCCTGACGCAGCACGTCGGTCACGCGCTTCTCGGCCTGTGCCAGTTCCGGATAGGCTTCGCCCATCTGCGCGACGAGGTCGGCGACGAGGCGATGGAAGAACGATCCCTTCTTGCCGAGCTTGTAGCCGTGGCGGATCGCGCGGCGCACGATACGGCGCAGCACGTAGCCGCGGCCTTCGTTGCCCGGAATCACGCCGTCGACGATCAGGAACGAGCACGC
The DNA here is from genome assembly GCF_040948665.1 of Paraburkholderia sp. BR14320. Taxonomy (NCBI): domain Bacteria; kingdom Pseudomonadati; phylum Pseudomonadota; class Betaproteobacteria; order Burkholderiales; family Burkholderiaceae; genus Paraburkholderia; species Paraburkholderia sp. BR14320. The sequence continues at coordinate 102,355 of NZ_JBFPKG010000025.1, read as the reverse complement.
GCGGATGTGATCGGCGATCACCTTCAGCGAGTTGTTGGTCAGATCGGTCACGCCGGTTTCGCGGCCAGCGGCTCGAATGAGCGCCTGGAACAGGTCGATCTCGTAGTTGCTGTGCACGTGCTGCAGCACCGCGGCGATACGCTCGAGGCCCATGCCGGTGTCCACGCATTGCTTCGGCAGCGGCGTCATGTTGCCCTGCGCGTCGCGGTTGAACTGCATGAACACGAGGTTCCAGATTTCGATGTAGCGGTCGCCGTCTTCCTCGGGAGACCCCGGCGGGCCACCCCACACGTCCGGGCCGTGGTCGTAGAAGATTTCCGAACACGGGCCGCACGGGCCGGTGTCGGCCATCTGCCAGAAGTTGTCCGACGCGTAGCGCGCGCCCTTGTTGTCGCCGATGCGGATGATGCGCTCGACCGGCACGCCCACTTCCTTCGCCCAGATGTTGTGCGCTTCGTCGTCTTCCTGGTAGACGGTGACCCACAGCTTGTCTTTCGGCAGCTTGTAGACTTCGGTCAGCAGTTCCCACGCGTAGTGGATCGCATCGCGCTTGAAGTAGTCGCCGAACGAGAAGTTACCGAGCATCTCGAAGAACGTGTGGTGACGCGCGGTGTAGCCGACGTTCTCGAGGTCGTTGTGCTTGCCGCCGGCGCGCACGCTGCGCTGCGCGGTCGTGGCGCGCGAATACGGACGCGACTCCGCGCCGAGGAACACATCTTTGAACTGCACCATCCCCGAATTGGTGAAGAGCAGCGTCGGGTCGTTGCCGGGCACGAGGCTCGACGAACGGACGATCGTATGGCCCTTCGATTCGAAGAACTTGAGGAATTTCTCGCGGATATCAGCGGCTTTCATAGCGTGCGGGGGACGGTCCTGACGGTTCCTGACGAAGACTGGCGGTCGATGGGATGCGCCAACTGTCTGTTTCTTTAAACGACTGATTATACGGGATCGGCACGCGTGCGCGGCACCGCGCGCCGCCTGGCTGGCGATCCGGCCAGCACGGCATGCGCGCGCCGCGACACGCGCGCGTCCGATCGTCCGATCGGCGCTATGACGTTCGGCTGACTGCGCCCGCGAGCGGGAATCGCTTAAGATGACTTCCACGAAACGTCGCGCGAAATTGCGCATGGCGGCTCGCCGCGCGGCCTGCAACCATCAGGAGACATTCAGGAACATGGGCGCTCTCAGTCATATCCGCGTGCTGGATCTCACCCGCGTGCTCGCCGGTCCGTGGTGCGCGCAGACGCTCGCCGATTTCGGCGCCGACGTCATCAAGATCGAACGCCCCGAGGTCGGCGACGACACGCGCCACTGGGGGCCGCCGTATCTGAAGACGCCGGACGGCGCGGACACGCGCGAAGCCGCCTACTATCTCGCGGCGAACCGCAACAAACGCTCGGTCACGCTCGACATCGCGTCACCCGAGGGCCAGCGGATCGTGCGCGAGCTGGCCGCGCAAAGCGACGTCGTGCTCGAAAACTACAAGGTCGGCCAGCTGAAGAAGTACGGCCTCGACTACGAATCGCTCAAAGCGGTGAAGCCCGACCTGATCTACTGCTCGGTCACGGGCTTCGGGCAGACCGGACCGTATGCGCAGCGCGCCGGCTATGACTTCATCGTGCAGGGCATCGGGGGCTTCATGAGCATTACCGGCGAGCGCGACGGTCAGCCGGGCGGCGGCCCGCAGAAGGCCGGCGTCGCGATCGCCGACCTGATGACCGGCATGTACTCGACGATCGCCGTGCTGACCGCGCTCACGCACCGCGATCGCACGGGCGAAGGCCAGTACATCGACATGGCGCTGCTCGACGTGCAGGTCGCGATGCTCGCCAACATGAACTCGAACTACCTCGCGAGCGGCCAGCCGCCAGTGCGCTGGGGCAACGCGCATCCGAACATCGTGCCCTACCAGACCTTCCAGACGAGCGATGGCTGGATCATCGTCGCGGTCGGCAATGACGGCCAGTTCCGCAAGTTCGTCGAGGTGGGCGGCCGCCCGGAACTCGCCGACGACGACCGTTTCGCGACCAACCCCGCGCGCGTGCGCAACCGCGAACTGCTCGTGCCGATGCTCGCGGACATGGTCCGTCTGCAAGGCAAGCAGCAATGGATCGCGGCGCTCGAAGCGGCCGGCGTGCCGTGCGGGCCGATCAATAACCTCGACGAAGTGTTCGACAACGAGCAGGTGGTCGCGCGCGGTCTGCAGGTGGATCTGCCGCATCCGTCGGCCGGCACGGTCAAGCTCGTGCGCAATCCGATCAACATGACCGGCACGCCGCCGCAGGCGCTGAGCCATCCGCCACTGCTCGGCGAGCACACCGAGCGTGTGCTGCGCGACCTGCTCGGATACGACGCGCAGACGATTGCGGAATTGAAGCGAAAGGCGGTGATCTGATCGACGATGCGACGAGACTCAGCGCGGCGCCCTTAGCGAAGCCAGCCAGCTGCGCCCCTCGTCCCAATCGCCGAGGCCGCTATCGGCGTTGATGTGGCCGCGCGCGCCAATCTCGATCCAGCGGCTGCCCCACGCGTTCGCGCAGGTTTGTGAAAACGGCACGCCGCCATACGGATCGTCGCTGCTCGCCACGACGATCGTCGCAAACGGCAGGCGTTCGAGCGGCACCGGCGCAAAGCCGGTCGCGTCCCGCGGGAAATGCGCTTCGGCCGGATCGGGCACGGCGACCAGCAGCGCGCCGGCCACCTTCGCGAGTTGCGCCGCGCTCGCGTACCGCGAGGCCCAGAACGCCGTGGTCAGACAGCCGAGGCTGTGAGCGGCGAACACGACCGGCGCGTCGAGGGAGTCGAGCGTGGCGGCCAGCGTGCGGCACCAGGCGTCTCGCGAAGGGTGGTCCCAATCCGGCATCCGCACGCGGAGGAACGCGGGATCGAGCGCTTCCCAGCGCGTTTGCCAGTGGCCTGGGCCGGAGTCCAGATAGCCCGGCAGTACGAGTGTGGTTGGTTGTTGTTCGGTCATCATGCTTCCCCGGGTTCGGCTTATGGCCCGCTCGCGGGATAGCGCGGCGGGGCGTCTACCGTATCACGCGTGCCACGCCGGCACCACGGGGGTCGCTCGCGGGCTCGGGCGTCGTGCCGTTCACGCGGATCATCTGCACGTCGCCGTTGTACGGCTGCTGCTCGACCGTATAGCCGAGCGCCTTCAGCTGCGTGGCGAGCTCATCCGGCGCCGGATGGTACGGCTCGAAGTAGATCGTCTTTTGTGGCAGCAACTGATGATGGAACCGCATCGCGGCGAGCGCGTCCGTCGGCGACATGTCGAAGTCGGAGAGATTCGTCATCACCTGGAAGATCGTCGTCAGGATGCGCGAGCCGCCGGGCGTGCCGATCGCCAGCGCGATCTTGCCGTCCTTCAGCAGCAGCGTGGGCGTCATCGACGAAATCGGGCGGCGGCCCGGCGCGATCGTGTCCGGCTCGGCATCGTCGGCGCCGGATGCCGAGGCCGCGCCCGACGCGCCCGTCGCCCCGGCGCCGGCCGGCTTGATCAAGAAATCGTCCATCGCATCGTTCAGCAGGAACCCGCCGCCGTCCACCACCACGCCCGAGCCGAAATCGCCGTTCAGCGTGTAGGTGTTCGACACCGCGTTGCCCCACTTGTCGACTACCGAGAAATGCGTGGTTTGCGCCTTCTCCGTCGCCTCGGCGCCGTCAGCGCCGGGCTTCACCGGCGCCGCGCCCGGCGCTTCGTCGGTTTTGACTTCGGCCGCGCGCTGCGCGAGGTAGGCGTCGTCGATCAGCTTCGCGACCGGCACCGGCGATGCGTCCGGGTCGCCGATATAGCGCTGCCGGTCCGAGAACACCCGATCCTCGATCTGCGCGATCAGATGGATGTACGGCGCCGAATTCAACGCGAGACCGTCGAACGCCGGCTGCAGAGCGGCCCGCATCTTCAGCATCTGGATCAGCCCGATGCCGCCCGAGCTCGGCGGCGGTGCCGTGATCACGCGGTAGCCGTGCCAGTCGGCTGCGAGCGGCTCGCGCCACAGTGCCTTGTACTGGCTCAGATCCTGGCTCGTGATCAGGCCGTGGCCGTACATCTGCGCGGCGATCATTTGAGCGGTGCGGCCCTCGTAGAACTCGCGGCCGCCGTCGCTCGCGATTCGCCCGAGCGTCTGCGCGAGTTCCGGCTGGCGCAGCGTCGCGCCCGTTCTCAGGTTGCCGAAATAGGCGTCGAAATTGGTCTTGCCGGCGAAACCCTTCGCGGCCGCGTCGCGCCGCTGCTGCAGGCGCGGGCCGATCTGGAAGCCGTCGGTCGCGTAATGGATCGCAGGCGCGAGCACCTGCTTCCATTTAAGCTTGCCGAAGCGGCGCTGCGCTTGCCACATACCATCGACGGTGCCCGGCACCGCCGCCGCGCGATGACCGACCGTGCTCATGCCCGGCACCACGTTGCCCTTGTCGTCGAGGTACATGTCGCGGTTCGCCTGCTGCGGCGCGCGCTCGCGATAGTCGAGAAAATACGGCTTGCCGTCGACCAGCAGCGTCATGAAGCCGCCGCCGCCGAGGTTGCCCGCATCGGGCCGCGTGACGGCGAGTGTGAAGGCCATCGCGACCGCGGCATCGACCGCGTTGCCGCCTTCGGCGAAGATCTGCTGCGCGGTGTCGGCGCTGTAGGCATCGGGCGCGGCGACGGCCGACGCATCGAGCGGCGGCTTCGGCACCGCTGTTTTCGCGGCGGCGGACGGCGGCGCGGCCACGTTCACGGCAAGCGCGGCAAACCAGGCCGAAGCGAGCACGCGACGAGTACCGCTAGAAAATCGGGCGCTAGCCAAAGCGCCGGCAAAAGGCGCGCGAAACGCGCCGTGCATCGGGATAGACATCCGGGAGAACTCCGGCAACGAAGCGAGCATGGCGCACGAGCAAAGGAGCCTCGTGCAAGCGATGAAGGACAGCGTGGACAGCTCAGGCGGCCCGCCCCGCGCGAAGGCCCAGCGCGGGTGCGCGGGCCGCGCGCAGCAGCGCATCCTAAGTCGGCGCGTCGCGCGCCGCCAACCCGTTTTACCTCCTGTTACAGCCCCGCGCGCCTGCTTCGGCGACTGCGGCATCCGCGCCAGACCGCCCCGCCGTTGGCTGCGCGCCGCAAGCGCCTGCCGCGAGCGGGCTCGTCAGGTAGAATTGTCGGCTAAGCGGGCGCATTGCGCGCCCCACGGACTCTCACCTTCTCGCATGAATACCGAACGCAAAGACGCTGATCGCAACGACGCGCCCACGGCATCCAATTTCATCCGCAACATCATCGACGACGACAACCGCACCGGCAAATGGAACCAGCGCGTCGAAACGCGCTTCCCGCCGGAGCCGAACGGCTATCTGCACATCGGTCACGCGAAGAGCATCTGCCTGAACTTCGGCGTCGCGCGCAGCTACGGCGGCGTGTGCCATCTGCGCTTCGACGACACCAATCCGGAGAAGGAAAGCGTCGAGTACGTCGAGTCGATCATCGACTCGGTGCGCTGGCTCGGCTTCGAATGGGAAAAGGACCGCACCGAACATCTGTACTACGCGAGCGACTACTACGACAAGCTGTACGAGTTTGCGGAGCTGCTGATCCAGCGCGGCAAGGCGTACGTGGATAGCCAGTCGGCCGAGGAAATGCGCGCGAACCGCGGCTCTGCTACCGAAGTCGGCACGCCGTCGCGTTTCCGCGATCGTTCGGTCGAAGAAAACCTCGACCTGTTCCGCCGCATGAAGGCGGGCGAGTTCAAGGAAGGCGAGCACGTGCTGCGCGCGAAGATCGACATGTCGTCGCCGAACTTCAACATGCGCGACCCGGTCATCTATCGCATCCGCTTCGCGCATCACTACCGTACCGGTGACACCTGGTGCGTGTACCCGATGTACGACTACACGCACTGCATCTCGGACGCGCTCGAAAACATCACGCATTCGCTGTGCACGCTCGAATTCGAAGATCACCGCCCGCTGTACGACTGGATCCTGAACGAGCTCGCTGAAGCCGGCATCTTCAAGCGTCCGTTGCCGCAGCAAATCGAGTTTTCGCGCCTGAACCTGACCTATGCGATCACCAGCAAGCGCAAGCTGCTGCAACTCGTCAACGAAGGCCATGTGGAAGGCTGGGACGACCCGCGCATGCCGACCATCGTCGGGGTGCGCCGGCGCGGCTTCACGCCGGAATCGATCCAGCTGTTCTGCGAGCGCATCGGCGTGACCAAGGTCGACTCGTGGATCGATATGAGCGTCTTCGAAGGCGCGCTGCGCGACGATCTCGACGAGAAGGCGCCGCGCATCGCCGCCGTGCTCGATCCGGTCAAGCTGATCATCGACAACTTCCCCGAACGCCTCACCGAGCCGTGCCACGCACCGGTGCATCCGCATCATCCGGAACAGGGCGTGCGCGAGTTTCCGATTTCCCGCGAGCTGTGGATCGAGCGCGAGGATTTCACGGAAACGCCGCCGAAGGGCTACTTCCGTCTGTTCCCGGGCAACAAGGTGCGCCTGCGCTACGGCTACGTGATCGAATGCACGCACGCGGACAAGGACGAGAACGGCAACATCGTCGCGGTGCATTGCAACTACTTCCCGGACAGCAAATCGGGCACCGAAGGCGCGAACAATTACAAGGTCAAGGGCAACATCCACTGGGTCAGCGCCGCGGCTGCGTGCCCGGCCGAAGTGCGCATCTACGACCGGCTGTTCAAGGAACCGCAACCGGACGCCGGCGGCCGCGATTTCCTCGAAGCACTGAATCCGGACTCGAAGCGCGTGGTCCACGCCTACCTCGAAACCGGCGCGCGCCATGCGCTGCCGGAGCAGCGCTACCAGTTCGAGCGCCACGGCTACTTCGTTGCCGATCGCGTCGATTCGAAGCCGGGTAAGCCCGTATTCAACCGCATCGTCAGTCTGCGCGACAGTTGGGGCAAGCCGGCCTAAGCTCACGTCAGCGACGGCCCGGCGTTGCCGGGCCCAGACCGGTTGCCTGAGATTCGATCGACACTCATGCGCGCTCGCCTGGGCGCGCCGGTCCGGGAGGTCCGATGAAGGTTGCAGTCCGCCGCGGGGATGGGACTGAAAGTAGCATTTGCGTCGCAAGGAGTCCGCGCGGCTCACGCTTGCCGCACTTGCCGCGCTTCGTGCGCGACCTGCACGGCGCGCTGCTTGCGCTGGCCGCCTGCGGTGTGGTCGCGTTCGCCGGCCCGGCAGGCGCGGATGAACTGACCGGTACGCTGAGAAAGATCCACGACGACGGCGTCGTCGTGCTCGGCGTGCGCGAGGCATCGATCCCGTTCTCGTACTTCGACGGCAAGCGCACGGTCGGCTACTCGCAGGCGATCGCGATGCAGATCGTCGATGAAATCCGGAAGACGCTCGGCATGGCGCAGTTGCGGGTTCACGAAATCACGGTGACTTCGTCGAACCGCACGCCGATGCTGCTGAACAACCAGATCGATCTCGAATGCGGCTCGACCACGCACACGGTCGAGCGCGAAAACGTCGCCGCGTTTTCGGACAGCCTGTTCCAGTACGCGGTGCGCATGATCACGCGCAGGAACAGCGGCATCACCGACTTCCCCGATCTGGCCGGCAAGCCGGTCGTGACGACCGCGGGCACGTCCGACGAGCGCCTGCTGCGCAGCCTCAACACCGAGAAGCAGCTAAACATGCGCATCATGAGCGCGCGCGACCATCAGGAAGCCTTCAACGCAATGAAAGACGGCCGCGCGGTGGCGTTCGTGATGGACGAGCCGATCGTCTACGGTTTCAAGGCGACCGACCCGCATCCCGACGATTTCATCGTGACGGGTGCGCCGCTCGGCTATGAGGTGTACGCGTGCATGTTCCGCAAGGGCGACGAGCCGTTTCGCGCGCTCGTGAATCGCGTGATCGTACGCTCGCAGACGTCCGGCGACGCCGAGCGTCTGTACCGGCAGTGGTTCACGCAGCCGATTCCGCCGCGCGGCATCAATGTCAATTTCCCGCTGTCGGAGCAGAACCGCGCGTTGTTCGCGCATCCTAACGACCGCGCGCTCGACTGAACGCGGCGCGCGCCGTCTATAGCGACCGGTGCAGCTCCGCGAGCGACAGCGTCGTCTCGAAGAGCCGCGTCAGACTACGGCTCGCATACAGCGGGACCTCTTCGATCGACGCCCAGCGGTAGTCGTCCATTTCGGGGATCAGTGTGCCGTCCGAGCGGCGCGGAAACAGCGACGTGCAGGTGCACACGCTCAGATCGAGTTCGCCGGCACTCGCGCGCGCCGCGAATAGATGCAGGTCCTTGTCGCGCCGGTAGACGAACAGGCCGAGATCCTTCAGGCGGCCAGCCTCGAGCGCGATGCCGGTTTCCTCGACCATCTCGCGTAGCGCGGTCACGTGCGGCGCCTCGCCGTCCTCGCCCTGCCCTTTTGGAATATCCCAGTGCGACGTTTCGGTGGCGTGCGCGAGCAGCACGCGTCCGTCGGGATCGAGCAGCACGATCCCGCACGAGACGATTCGCGGGCTCATCGCTTCTGCAGTTGCCAGGCGCCGCCTACCTTGCAGAAGTTCGGACGCAGGTTCATCGATTGCCCTTTCGCATTGAGTACGACGCCGAGGACGCGGCAAGTGCGCCCGCCTTCGGTCGAGGTGCTGTCCATCGTGATGGTCGCGTCGATCTTCACGCTGTTGCCTGTGCCGTCGTTGACCCACGTGAAGCTGTCGCCGTCCTTTCTGTCATTGAGCGCGCTCATGACCGCGTGCTTGATCGAGTCGTTGTCGCGCTGCCTCATGTAGGTGATCGGCGTGTCGTTCAGAAAGGCGAGGTTCGCGGCTTGCGCGCCGATCGCCGCGCCGAGCAGCAGGCTCGCGGCACTGAGGCGGAACAGCACACGGGTTCGCGTCGACATGTGGGACTCTCCTTGAAGTGCGCACGGCGCGCACGGGCGCACGCGGCATTTGATCCTGACCTCAAAAGCATAGCATGCACACTTCTGCGCGCAGCGCGCCATCGACGCGGCCATCAACGCGCCGCGGCCGTCCCCTGCAGGCGGAACGTGCTGACGACGTCGCGCAGCATCTGCGCCTGTTCCTGCATCGACTGCGCGGCGGCCGCCGCCTGCTCGACCATCGCCGCGTTCTGCTGGGTGGTCTCGTCCATCTGCGCGATCGCGAGATTGACCTGCTCGATGCCACGGCGCTGCTCGTCGGACGCGGCGGAAATCTCGCTGATGATGTCGGTCACGCGCTTCACCGCATCGACGAGCGAGTCCATCGTGCCGCCCGCTTTCTCGACGAGCGCCTTGCCGCTGCCGACGCGCGCGACCGAATCCTCGATCAGCGTCTTGATCTCCTTGGCCGCATCGGCGCTGCGGCGCGCGAGATTGCGCACCTCGCCCGCGACGACCGCGAAGCCGCGACCCTCTTCACCGGCGCGCGCGGCTTCGACGGCCGCGTTCAGCGCGAGGATGTTGGTCTGAAACGCGATGCTCTCGATCACGCCGATGATGTCGACGACGCGTGCCGAGCTCTCCGCGATGCTCTGCATATTCGCGACGACGTGCTGCACGGCCTCGCCGCCCTCGCCCGCGAGTTGCGACGCGGAGTGCGCCATGCGGTTGGCCTGCAGCGCGTTGTCGGCGTTCTGTTTGACGGTCGCCGTCAGCCGCTCCATGCTCGCGGCCGTTTCGCCGAGCGACGACGCCTGCTGTTCTGTGCGCGCCGACAGATCGAGATTGCCGGCGGCGATCTCTTCCGCCGCGACCGTGATGGTTTCGGTGCCGCCGCGAATGCGCCTGATCGCGTCGGCGAGGCGGCTTTGCATGCGCTGCATCGCGAACAGCATGCTTTCCTGATCGTTGCCGGCCAGTGCGACGGGGCACGATAGATCGCCGTCGGCGATCGTCTCCGCGACGCTCGCCGCGTAGGCGGGCTCGCCGCCGAGACTGCGCTTGACGTTGCGGATGATCAGCACGAGCGCGATGGTGCTGACGCTGCCGATCACGAGGATCGTCAGCAGATAGCGCAGCAGGTCGGCGCGGAACGCCGCGTCGATGTCGTTCACGTAGACGCCCGAAATCAGATACCAGTCCCACGCGGCAAAGCGCTTGACGAAGCTGATCTTCGGCACGTGCTCGTTGTGGCCAGCAAGGCGTCCCATGTAATCGACGAAGCCCTGTCCCTGCGCCTGCGCCACCTTGACCATCTCGACGAACAGCAGCTTGCCGTCGGTGTCCGCGTAGTGCGACACGTCTTTGTTGCGCAGATCGGCGAGCACCGGGTGCATGATCACGACCGGCGTCGCGGTCGTCACGATCATGTAGCCGCTGCCGGGGTAGCGCATCGCGGACAGGCGCGCCAGCGCCTGCTGCCGTGCCTGTTCCGGCGTCAGCTCGCGCCGGTCGGCGCGCTGCGCGTAGTCGGCGACGATGCCGTACGCGCTCTCGACGACGTTCTGCACCGCCGATTTGCGCTCGGCGAGCATCGTCGCGCGCGACTGCCACGCGGCCCAGCCGCCGAGGCCGAGCAGACCGAGCCACGTGATCAGCAGCGCGAGCCAGAGTTTGGTGTTGAGGCTGAGTCGGTTCACGCTGATTCCTCCAATCGCGGCGCGTCAAACGGTTCTGTTGAACTAACGGCGTCGCGCGCGATTTCCTGAGTCGGGAAACACCCGAAGCGAGCCATTCGATGATGGAAACGACAACGTGCGTGTGACGTCGGGGAGTTGCTGATCGTCAGCCGGGCCCGCGCGCCGATATCAGTTGCTCGACGATCCGGGCAGCAATCTCGCGGTGATCATGAAGGATGGGCGGATCTACAGGAAACACGCTCGGCGTGGCGTTCAACCGTTGCGCGCGTGGTGCTAAAAGACAGCAAAAAAGACAAAAAGGGTTACAGGCGCGAGGCTTGTAACCCTTTCGATGATTCTGGTACGGCAGGAGGGGCTCGAACCCCCGACCCTCGGCTTAGAAGGCCGATGCTCTATCCAGCTGAGCTACTGCCGTATGGATCGCTATCTGCATGAAACCGGCACTCGCAGCGAGCCGCCCGATTTCGCACAAACTAAAATTCTAACTGACCTGCAAACAACCGGGCCCGGATTATAACCGATCGCCCGCCGCGCTCAGACCGGCTGCGGATGCAGCATGAACCAGCCGAGGAACACGATCCCCGCGATCGCGCAGTACAAACCGAACGACGCGAGACGCCCGCGGCCTTCGAAATAGCGCATCAGGAAACGCACGCTCAAGTACGCGGCGATCGCGGTCAGCACGCCGCCGAGCGCCGCGTCGGCAAGCTGGCTCGGCGCGTGGAGCAGCTTCGGCAGTTCGAGTACGCCAGCCGCGAAAATGATGGGGGTGCCGAGCAAAAACGAAAACTCGGCGGCTTTCTCGGTGGTGAGGCCGGCCGCATTGCCGGCGATCATCGTCAGGCCGCTGCGCGAGAAGCCCGGAATCAGCGCGCCGATCTGCGCGAGGCCGACGAAGAACGCCTGGCGGAACGTCAGCTTTTCCGGTGCCCGATGCGCGCGTGCGCGTTGCAGGCGATCGCCGAACCACAGCAGCACGCCGTTCACGATCAACGCAAACGCGACGATCCGCAGATCGTGAAAAATCGCCTCGAGGCGCTTTTCCAGCACGAGACCGACGAGACCCGCCGGAATCGTACCGATGATCAGCGCCCACATCATGTGACCGTCGTCGTTGCGGCGGCCGCCGAGCGACGCGAAGAAACCGCGCACCAGCGCGCACCAGCGCTCGCGGAAGTACCACAGCAGCGCGAACGCGGTGCCCAGATGCAGAGCGACGAGGAACGGCAGCAACTGCGGCGCATGCTTATCGATGTGCATGTCGAACAGGGCTGGCACGAGCAGCGTGTGGCCAAGGCTGCTCACCGGAAACAGTTCGGTCACGCCTTGCAGCACGCTGAGAAAAATCAGAAACGACAGGTTCACGCGGCGGTCCTTGTAAGCAAAGTGTCGGGAAACTGCGCGCCGCACAAAAGGGAAGCCGGCGCGTCAAAAGGCGCACCGATTATGCCTGGCTGCACAGTCAGCGCCAAGCGGTTGGACCACATTCGGAGAGAAATTGACGCGCCGCGTCACAACTCGACACGGTTGTTACGCGAGGGCAAGGAAGCGGGCAGCGGATTCGTCGCGCGCGTACTGCGAACGCAGAGGAATGAACCCAGCGGGATCAGCGCTTGAGCGAGTGGAAGAAGTAGTACGTGCTAGCCGTGAATATGCCGAACAAAGAAACGGCCATTGCCATTGCGAGATCCATGATGCCTCCTGAGCCGATTCGCCCGGGAGTCGGATAGACCGGACGCTCAGGCGGATTATCAATAGGATTCGCCCTTTTCCGACACCCGCAATTTCCCGGGAAGGGTTTCCCCGTAGCGCAAAGCAGCGCAAAATCGCGGTTTCAGCGCGCCTGACGCAGTCGCGGCGAGTGGCGCAAAACGCCGCTTCATCCGGATGCAACGGCCGACGCAGCCAACCGCTTTGCACGACCCTCAACCTCTATCTGGCTACCTACTGACCATGCCCCTCTCCCCGGAACAGGACATTCTCGAGATCGCCCAGGACGCCTCCGTGCTCCGCTTTTCGCCGCAAGCCGGCGGCCGTCTGCTATCGTGGACGATCGATGGCGAAGAGGTGATCCACTGGCCCGAACACGCCGACTGGAGCGCGCCCGCGCGGATTCGCGGTGGCAATCCGCTGCTGTTTCCGTTTCTCGGCCGTCACTTCGTCGACGGCAAGATCGGCCATTGGCGTGACGCGCATGGCACCGTGCGTGAGATGCCGATGCACGGTTTCGCGCGCGACCTGCCGTTCGAGCCCCACGCCGACGTGCATGGCGCCGGCCTGCGCATGATTCTGACCGACAGCAAAGCGACCCGCGCCGTCTATCCGTTCGGCTTTCGCTTCGAAGCCGCTTACGAGCTCATCGATCCGCGCACGCTCGACGTGACGCTGACCACCACCAATACCGGCCACACGCCCCTGCCCTACTACGCCGGCCATCACTTCTACTTCACTCTGCCGCACACGCAGCGCGCGCAGACGACGATCGAGCTGCCGCCCACCGAGCGCTGCCGTCAGCTCGGGGATGGCTCGATCAGCCCCGCCGAGCCTGGCGAAGCGAGTTACACGCTCGACGAAGACCGCATCTACGACCGCTTCCATTGCCTGAGCGGCACGCCCGATCGACCGGTGCGGGTCGAGGCGCCGGGCATCAACCGCGTAATTACGATCGATCTGCAGCGGCCCGGCTCGGTGCCCTGGTACTCGGTCACGACGTGGACCGAAACGCCGCAATCGGACTTTTACTGCGTTGAGCCGTGGCTCGGGCTGCCCGATGCGATCCATAACGGCCGCGGCTTGCGCTGGCTCGAGCCGGGACAAACCGAGACGGCGGCACTGCGCATTACCGTCGAGAAGACCAGCTGATATGCCGACGCCGGCGGCGAGCGGCTCGAAGCGGCCGCCCGCCGCCTCGCCCTCCTCGCCGGGGGGCGCAACACAAAACCGTTAGAATCGAACGCTTTGTCTGTCTGTGCCGCGTGATCGGGATCGGCGCGCGGCAGCGCTTTGCGAGGTCCAATGCTGGAAACAACAAGAATCAAACGACTCGGTTGCGCGGCATTGTTCGTGCTGCTCGCCGCGTGCGGGTCGGCGCCGGTGGCGCCGGGCTACTACCGGGTCGAACGGGGCGACACGCTGTCGAAAATCGCGCGCGGCAACCGCCAATCGGTGCAGAACATCGCGCGCTGGAACAACCTGACCAATCCGGACAACATCGAGGTCGGCCAGGTGCTGCGGGTCGCGCCCCCGAGCGGAACGGCGTCGACGAGCGGTGCGATCCGTAGCGGCGGCGGCGGTGGTAGCGGCAGCGCGAGTGCTTCGGCCGCGCCGCGTGCTGCGCCGGCGGACACTGCGCCGGCCGCCGCGCCCGCGCCGATTTCGCTAGTCTGGCCGGCCGACGGCACCGTGTTCCGCCGTTTCGACGGCGGCAACTCGAAGGGGATCGATATTTCCGCGGCGGCCGGCACACCGATCGTCGCGGCGGCGCCCGGCACCGTCGTCTATGCGGGCAACGGTCTGCGCGGCTACGGCAATCTTTTGATCCTCAAGCACAACGCCGACTACCTGACGGCTTACGCGCATAACCGCACGCTGTTCGTGAAGGAAGGCGAATCGGTCAAGCGCGGCCAGAAAATCGCCGAAATGGGTGACACCGATACCGATCGCGTGATGCTGCATTTCGAGCTGCGCTACCAGGGCCGCTCGATCGATCCGTCGAAGGAACTGCCGCCGCGCTAGGCGGCGGCGGGCGCGAGAACCCACCGTGCTATAAACGCTCAATTCGAAGCGGCGTGGCTGCGCGCCACGCCCTTCGTAGATTTGCAAGGAATCTGAAATGAAAAGCCCATTGGCGCGCGTCGCGGCGGCCGCAACGATCAGTCTCGGCCTCCTGACGCTCGGCGGCCTCGGCGGCTGCTCGACCACGACTACGATGACCTATCTGCCGAGCGGCGACACCGGCTTCGCGATCAACTGCAGCGGCAGCGACGCGAGCACGAGCTGGGCCGAGTGCTACAAGCGCGCGGGCGAAACCTGCGGCAACTACGGGTACGACGTGGTGTCGAAAGACGTCGACAGCGGCGCAACGTCGGGCGGCACGATCGGCGGGATTTTCGGCGCGAATGTGAAAAACCGTTCGATGGTCATTCGCTGCAAGCAGTAATGGCGGCACTTTGTGCGCCAGGCACGGCCGCCCAGCGGGATAGCGTCACCGATCAGCGGCGTCGCCGGCGTCCCGAGCGCGGATCGATGCGAGCGGCGAAGCGCAGCAGCAACGCGAGCGCGATAACCCATACGCCGACAAAGATGATCACCCCGGTCATGAGCCTCGCGCCGAAAAAATAATCCGCCATCATCGGCCGTGTATGTGAATTCGCGGTGAAGATCGCCGCGACGGGTTAAACACCCGCGTAAATCGGTTCAAAAAAAAGCCCGGCACGAAGCCGGGCTAACGGGGGTTCGGCGCATATCGGCAAAGGACCGGTTCACCATGCGCCAGAACGAAATCTAACAATCTGCATTTACAAGCGCAATCGATTAATTTTGCGGTCAATGTTACACGGCGTACGGATTACGCAATCCGTGAATCGGAAATGTCGGAATGAGACCGGCTAAATGCGCCGCGGCCGGGCTACTCGGCCCGCGAGGTCATTCAAACTGGATTGTCCGAGCCTCGCACCAGCCAATGTTCTTGGGCCATCGAGGAAAATGCCGGGAAAACAGCAGAGGAAAGACATCTGTCCGAATAACACTAACTCGTTCGGCAATAAGCCCGCTTTGGCTCGTGAATATTAACTTGGTGCGGAAACGCACGTAACGCATCGATTAGTCGCGGCAACCGGTTCGGAATAAGCTTCGATATTTCATCACAACAAATTCGCGAATAGTGAAAGATTTAACATCGACAATTCCCCGACAATCTTGAAACCATTCAAACTCGCGTTTCAATTCGGAATATTCGGACGATTAATCGCGGCGCTGATTGGCGGCATGGCGCGTGCGCCGTCGTCGTTGAATCCGTCGGCATCCAGGTTCAGAATCCGACTCAGTCCGGCGATGCATAAAAGACCGCTCCGCGCGTTG
Source organism: Paraburkholderia sp. BR14320 (assembly GCF_040948665.1). Classification (NCBI taxonomy): domain Bacteria; kingdom Pseudomonadati; phylum Pseudomonadota; class Betaproteobacteria; order Burkholderiales; family Burkholderiaceae; genus Paraburkholderia; species Paraburkholderia sp. BR14320. The sequence goes on along the minus strand of NZ_JBFPKG010000025.1, from coordinate 86,739 downwards.
CGCAGGCCCGCCATGCGGCTCGCCGGTCTGCGCCAATGGTTTATAGTGACGACCCCGTCCGACCCGCCTACTATGACTTCCAACGACGCCCCCCAAAGCCCCCTGTACGCGAAGCTGCTCGGCGAAACCGCCAAGATCGGCTGGAGCGAACTCGAACGTTTCTTTGCGCGCGGCATCCTGCTGCACGTCGCGCGCGACCTTGATCTCGTGAGCGTCGCCGAAGCGATCGCCAACGACGACACCACCCAGGTCGCCCAATGGTTGTCTTCGGGCCTCGTTGAGCGCGTGCAGTCGGAGACGGCCGCCGATTTCGCCGCGCGCGATCCCGAGCTGTGGGCAGTCGTCGTCTCGCCGTGGGTGTGCGTTCAGGAGCGCTCTTGAGCGACGCGAGGACGCCCGATGCCGGGACGCCCGACGGCGCGCCTTCCCAAACCGCCGCGCATTCAGCCAGCGGGCGGGCGCTGCCGGTACGCTGGCATCGCCGGGTGCTCGCGCTCGCGTTCCCGATCGTCCTCGCGAATCTGACGCAGCCGATCCTCGGCGCGGTCGATACCGCCGTCGCCGGTCATCTGGATAGCGCCTCCTACCTCGGCGGCGTTGCGCTCGGCGGGCTCTTCTTCAACTTCGTGTTCTGGGGCTTCGGCTTCCTGCGCATGGGCACCACCGGCCTCGTCGCGCAGGCGCACGGCGCGGCCCACGGCGACGAGCTGCGCAACAGCGTGGTGCGCGCACTGCTGATGGCGGCTGCGATCGGCGCGCTGGTGCTGCTCGTGCAGCAACCGCTGATCGACTACGCGCTGCGGGCGATCGGCGGCAGCGACGCGGTGCAGCGGCATGCGCAGGTGTATTGCCACGCGCGCATCTGGGCCGCGCCGCTCGCGCTCGGCAATTACGTGGTGCTGGGCTGGCTGCTCGGCACGCAGCGGGTGCGGCTCGCGTTGCTGTCGCAGGTGTTCATCAACAGCGTGAACATCGTCGCGGTGCTGCTGTACGTGTACGCGTTTCATTGGGGCGTGGCCGGCATCGGCGCGGCTACCGCGACTGCCGACGCACTCGGCTTCTTGCTCGGCCTCGCGCTGCTATGGCACGGCAGGCCGCGCGGCCTGCCCGCGCTGAATCGCGCCGCGTTGTTCGACACCGCCGCGCTGAAGCGTCTCGTCGTGCTCAATCGCGACATCTTCGTGCGCACGCTGTGTCTGCTTTCGTCGTTCGGCTGGTTTGCGCATCTCGGCGCGCGGCAAGGCGACGCGACGCTCGCCGCGAACGCATTGCTGCTCAATTTTCAGACCTTCATGGCGTACGGGCTCGACGGTTTCGCGCATGCGGCCGAGGCGCTGGTCGGCGCGGCGATCGGCGCGCGCGATCGTCACGCGTTCGCGCAGGCGGTCAAGGTCACCGCGATGTGGTCGGCGCTCGGCGCGATCGGCTTCTCGTTCGTGTACTGGGGCGCGGGCGCATGGATCATCGAGCGGCTGACCGATCAGGCCGCCGTGCGCGCGGCGGCCGAAACTTATCTGCCGTGGGCGGCGCTGTCGCCGGTCATTTCGGTGTGGGGCTTCCTGCTCGACGGCGTGTTCATCGGCGCGACGCGCACGCGCGAGCTGATGATGGCGATGGTGGCGTCGCTCGTGGTGTTCGTCGCGGCGTCGTCGGCATTGCTCTCGTGGCACGGCAATCACGGGCTGTGGATCGCGCTGCTGATCTTCATGGCCACGCGCGGCGCGACGCTCGCGCGCTACCTGCCGGGCGTGTCGCGAGGGATTGCGGCGGCGTAGTCGCGCGGTGCGGCGCGCCGCGCCCCGTTGGCTGTTCGGCGGACGACAGAACGTTACGGCTTGAAACAAGCGCATACATATCGCATAACGAGCGCGTCCTAGAATGTTTCCAGCCCGTGCTCTCCGCGCGAACAGTCGGCACGGGTCAGAAGTGCCGGCGTGCCCGCGCCGGTGCTTCGCTTTCCCCGCCCCTCCCTTTCCCGATCGTTTTCAATTCGACGAGCGCTCACTGTGCGGCGGGCGCGGGCACCATGGCGGGCGGCCGATCGTCGGTTGGCACGCCGTGGTAGTCGGCGGGATCATGTGGCGGGCTGCCGCGATGCGCGGACGGATGGTCCGCACAGCCGGCGACGCCGGCGCACAACAGCAAGGCAACAGTCAGAACGCGGGTCATTTTGCAATCTTCTCCGGGACAAAGGGGATGGCGGAAGTCCGCCGGCGCGCCGAGAGTCTACCCGCAAAGCGCGTTCCGCGACGCCATCACGCCCGCTCGTGCCCCGCTCGTTCCATTTCGTGAGATTTCGCCAGACCTGCGCTACTATGGGTTCATGGCTGAACCTACCGGGAGACTGCCATGGACGGTGAATCGATCGCGGGCCTGATCGGGCTCGCAATAGGCTTGCTCGTGCTGGTGGCGTTGTCGATTTTCGAATCGCGGGCCTACCGGCGAGAACACGACGGCGAGGGCATGCTGCATCACTGGACGCATCAGCACCTGCATATGCCGCATTGGAGGCGTCCAAGGCACTGATGCGGGTGATCTTCGACTCGGACCGAGTCGGCTCTAGTCGCGGCACCGGCATATCGCAGTGCCTCAGTTGCGCGTCCGCTCGATGACGCGATGACCGGCGTTGCGGCGCATGTTTGCGCCGCGCGCGTCGTCGTCCGCTGCACGTGCGCAATACCTTTTCAGTTCCTTCGGCATACATACATCGAACGGTGACGCTACGCGCGCCGCCCCCTCTTTTTTCACCGTCGTCCAAGGCCTCGCCGCATCGATCTTCATCGGTGATGGGCACATGCCTTGCGGGTTCCGATCCAGCAACAGGCGCGCGATACGCGCGTCGATTGTCGCGGCGCGCGTGCGCCAAACCAGCGTGACGATGCGGCCAGCGATTTCGCGGCCCCTCGAAAAGGAGAACGCCATGACCGTCGGAACCATCCTGCTAATCGTGCTCATCCTGCTGTTGATCGGCGCATTGCCAAGCTGGCCGTATAGCAGCGGCTGGGGCTATCGACCGACTGGGCTTGTCGGCGTCGTGCTGATCGTCGTGATCATTCTGCTGTTGATGGGGCGAATATAGCTGACCGCCGAGCCAGCGCAAGCCAAGGCATTGACGCTCCTGTCCGTACCCCCTATACTCTCGGATTCGTCGGAGCGTAGCGCAGCCTGGTAGCGCATCTGATTTGGGATCAGAGGGTCGAAGGTTCGAATCCTTTCGCTCCGACCATTGGAATCAAGCAAAAAGCCCAGCCTTAACCGGCTGGGCTTTTTGCTTTCTGGGTCCGTCTAGGCGCTGTGTAGGCAAATTCGACCAACGCGAATCGGCCTTCGTCGCGCCCCCTCCTCTAAAATCTGCTATCAAAAGCTATCATTTTCGCCAGCCGCGTTGTTTTCGGCGCGCGCAGCGTTAAGGCGCGATTGGAAAGTACTTTTTAAAACCTTCGTTCAGGTGCCGCCTCGCGCTTCGCGTCGGCGGCGGCGCGCTGCCGGGCTTCCTGTTCGCGCGGGTCAAGGCCCATGTCGATCAGCACGCGGAGGTCAGCGGCATGCTGGCGGGCGCCCTCCGGCTTCCAGTTGGCAGGATCGTCAATGTTGCAGCGGATCGTGCGGCCGTGCAGGCGGCCTTCGACAGTGTCGGCACGCGCGCCTGCCGACGTGACGCGCAGGCCCGAAGCCGCGCGTCTTGGTGCCTGCATGAAATTCAATCAACAAGCCGGAATCTCAAAACGCCCTGATTCGAGATCAGAGGGTCGAAGGTTGGTCGAAGGTTCGAATCCTTTCGCTCCGACCACGAAAAGCAAGTCGAAACCCGCGAAGCCTCCGGCTTCGCGGGTTTTTGCTTTTTTGGCCCGCGCTCACCCGGACGCTGACAGCCAATCCATCAGGCACTCGCCTTGCAAATCATCATCCGTGCATGCGACAGTGCTTGCGCACGTACCTCGCTGCGAAGACGCGCAAACCCGCCGCAATGCCTTCCTAGGCCGCTCAAAAGGAGACTCTCATGGACCTGATCCTCTGGCGTCACGCCGAAGCAGAAGATGTCGCCTCGAGCGATCTCGCCCGCGCGCTCACGACGCGCGGCCGCAAGCAGGCGCAGAACGCCGCGAAATGGCTTCGCGCGCGCCTACCCGAGGACGCGGTCGTCCTCGCGAGCCCCGCCGTGCGCACGATCCAGACCGCCGAGACGTTGAGCGACCAGTATCGCGTCGTGCGCGAACTCGCGCCGAACGCGAGCGCGAACGATGTCCTCGAAGCGGCCGGCTGGCCCGGCGGCATCGCGCAGACCGTGGTGATCGTCGGCCATCAACCGACGCTCGGCCACGTCGCCGCGCAACTGCTCGGCGACAGCCGCGCGAGCTGGCCGCTGAAAAAAGCGGGCATCTGGTGGATCGAGAGCCGTGAGCGCCACGGCGAAGAGGAGGCGGTGTTGCGCGCCGCCATCAGTCCCGATCTGATCTGAGCGCGCGCGTCGCGCGACGCATCCGACTTTACGGGCACGCACGCGAGGGCTTACGGGCAGTCATCCAATCGTCACAGCTTTGCCATGCGAGCGTCACCGCGCGTTACTACATTGGCGAAAAAAGAAATCCTCCCTCTTTTCGACCAGGACAGCCAATGCGAGAACTGCCCACGCCCACCCTGCCCTTCGCCTCGCTTTTCGAACCGCGCCGTCTGCCCCGCGCCGAGGAAACGGTCACCGCGCAGCATCGCCTGCAAGTCTCGTGGGCGCGTACCGACGAAGAGCTGCGTGAAGCGCAGCGTCTACGCTATCGCGTCTTCGCCGACGAAATGGGCGCGCGCCTGAGCGGCCCCGCCGGCCTCGACGTCGATGCGTTCGATTCGTACTGCGATCATTTGCTGGTACGCGATCTCGACACGTTGAAAGTAGTCGGTACGTATCGCGCGTTGCCGCCGCATCAGGCCGCGCGCATCGGCCGTCTGTATGCGGAAAGCGAGTTCGACGTGTCGCGTCTCACGCATCTGCGCGCGAAGATGGTCGAGGTCGGCCGCTCGTGCGTGCATCCCGACTATCGCAGCGGTTCTGTGATCATGTCGCTGTGGGCAGGGCTCGGCGCGTACATGAAGCACAACGGCTACGAGACGATGCTCGGCTGCGCGAGCGTCGCGATGGCCGACGGCGGCCACTATGCGGCAAACCTGTATTGCTCGCTGCGTGACAACGCGCTGACCGCGCCCGAATATCGCGCGTTCCCACATACACCGCTGCCGGTAGACGACCTGCAGACCGGCGCCGCCGTCGCGCCGCCGCCGCTCGTGAAGGGCTACTTGCGACTCGGCGCGAAGATTTGCGGCGCACCGGCGTGGGACCCCGACTTCAATACCGCGGACTTCCTGACGCTGTTCCGCCTGTCCGATATCAACGCCCGCTACGCGCGGCACTTCCTCGGCGATGCGTTGCCGCGATAAGCTGCATCACCGGGAAACGAAAAAGCCCTGCATTTGCAGGGCTTTTTTTGTGCACGCGCACGCTGCGAATCGAAGCGTGCGTCGATCGGCGCGACATCAATCGTCGGTATAAACCACGCGATACGGAATCCCGACTTTCTCCCACTCCGCGGCTTCCTGGATCAGGCTGTAGTCCGTCAACGGATTGTTGGCGACCCACTCGTTCGGCAAACGCACCTCGTAACCGCCGTTCGCCTGAGCAACCGTGATGCCCGGCAGGCCGACGTCCGCGCGTCGACGGCACAGCAACGCCGCGAGCCGCAGGCAGAACAGCAGCGGCCATTCGACGTCGCGCGTCTGCGACAGCTTGCCGAGCTTGCCCGCGTGGCCGAGCACGAGCGCGGCGAGGCGTGCCTGATCGGTGCGCGAAAAGCCGGGCATGTCGGCGTTGCTTGCGATATACGCCGAATGCTTGTGATAAGCGCTATGCGAGATCGACAGCCCGATTTCGTGCAGCGACGCCGCCCAGCCGATGAACATCCGGTTCTCCGCGCGGCGTTCTTCGTCCGGTTCGATGAACTGATCGTAGAAGCTCGTCGACAGATCGCTGATACGCCCCGCCTGCGCACGATCGACGCCGTAGCGCCGCATGAAGCCGCCGACCGTCACGGTCCGCATGTCCTCGTGCTGCGAACGGCCGAGCAGGTCGTACATCACGCCGAGACGCAGCGCGCCGTCGGTGGTGTCGACATAATCGACGCCCAGTTCGTCGAATACCGCGATCATGATCGACAGGCCGCCCGCGAGCACCGGCACGCGGTCGCTCTTCAGCGCGATCAGCTTCAGCCGGTTGACGTTCTCTGCCTTGATCAGTGCGCGCTTGAGCCGCTCGAGGCCGCCGCGCGAAATGCCGTGCGTGACGCCGGCATCGTTGAAATTGTTCGCCTCGACCAGTTCGGCGAGCGCGCGGGCGGTGCCCGATGAGCCGATCGCCTGCTCCCAGCCGGTCTTCTTGTATTCGGCGGAAATGATCTGGATTTCGCGGCGCGCGGCGAGCTCGGCCTGACGCATCGTGTATTCGTCGACGTTGCCGGCCGGGAAAAACGTGCGGCTATGGCTCACGCAGCCGATATACAGGCTCTCCATTTTGATCGGCGTGTAGTGCGAGCCGATGATGAATTCCGTCGAACCGCCGCCGATATCGACGACGAGCCGCTTGCCCGCGCTCGCCGGCACCGAGTGCGCGGCGCCTGCATAAATCAGGCGAGCTTCCTCACGCCCCGCGATCACTTCGATCGGAAAACCGAGCGCCGCCTGCGCTTCGCCGAGAAACTCGCCCGCATTCTTCGCGATGCGCAGCGTATTGGTCGCGACCGCGCGCACGTGGTCGGGGTGAAAATCGCGCAGACGCTCGCCGAAGCGCTTCAGCGCATCCCAGCCACGCACCTGCGAGGCGCGATCGAGCATTTTGTCGCTCGATAGCCCGGCCGCGAGCCGCACCGGCTCGCGCAAGGCGTCGACCTGATAGATCTGGCTGCCCGCGTCGGTTTCCTCGACCCGGCCCACGATGAGCCGGAAGCTGTTCGAACCGAGATCCACGGCGGCGAGGAGATGAGGGATATTGACCATCGGGTAAGCGTACTCCATGCGCGCGAGCGCGGCGGCGGCTGCGGGCGTGGCGGCGGACGCTGGCAGCGCCACGCGCCTGCCCGGCGCCTTCGACGCATGATGCGCGTCGCGGCCGGCCGCACTGTTCAAAGACGCCATTCTAAGCGTAGCAGCCTTCACGGTGTCACCTCGCGGCGCAGGGAGTTCGGTATCGTCGCATAGGTAGCGCGTCATATTGACGACAGCCGACGATTGCGGCATAAAATGTTTAAAACACCGCCGATGTCATCAGGACGTCATCAAATCGTGAGAATTTCCGAGCGTCTTTCCGTCGCCATTTCAGACATTCCAATCTCGCCACCGATGTCCGTCCGCTATCCCCTATTGAATCGCGAGCTGGGCATTCTGGGTTTCAACGAGCGCGTGCTGGCGCAAGCCGCCGATCCCGCCGTCCCCCTGCTCGAACGTCTCCGTTTTATCTGCATCACCAGTAGCAATCTCGACGAATTCTTCGAAGTCCGCATGGCCGGGCTTCAGGAACAGATGCGCGACAACCCCGGCGCATTGTCGCCCGACGGCATGTCGCTGCAGCACGTGTACGACCTCGTGGTCGAACGTGCGCAGAAGCTCGTGCATCGCCAGTACACGATGCTGCACGACACGGTGCTCACCGCGCTCGAGGAGGAAGGCATCTATTTCCACGGCACCGAAGCATGGAGCGACGCGCAGACCGAATGGGCGCGTAACTACTTCTTCGACGAACTGCTGCCGGTGTTAACGCCGATCGGTCTCGACCCCGCGCATCCGTTTCCGCGCGTGCTGAACAAGAGCCTGAACTTCGTCGTCGAGCTCGAGGGCAAGGATGCATTCGGCCGCCAGGCGATGATGGGCATCGTGCAGGCGCCGCGCGCGCTGCCGCGCCTCGTGCGCATGCCGCAGGAGCTGTCGGGCTATCCGCATGGCTTCGTGCTGCTGAGCTCGCTGCTGCAGCGCTTCGTCGGCGAGCTGTTTCCGAATCTCGTCGTGCGCAGCTGCAATCAGTTTCGCATCACCCGCAATAGCGAACTGTTCGTCGACGAAGACGAAATCACAAATCTGCGCGTCGCGTTGCAGGGCGAACTGCCGGCGCGACATCTTGGCAATGCGGTGCGGCTCGAAGTGTCGGCGGAAACGCCCGCGCACGTAGTGCGGCGCCTGCTCGACGAAAGCGGTCTGTCGAACAAGGACTGCTACTACGTGAACGGCCCCGTCAACCTGGTGCGGCTGATGCAATTGCCCGAGATGGTCGACCGGCCCGATCTGAAGTTCGTGCCGCATATTCCGTCGACGCCGCCCCAAATCGCCAATGCCGCGAGCATGTTCGACGTGATCGACCAGGGCGACGTGCTGCTGCATCATCCGTACGAGAGCTTTCAGCCGGTGCTCGAGCTGCTGCTGCAGGCCGCCAAGGACCCGAACGTGGTCGCGATCAAGCAGACCATCTATCGCACCGGCACCGACTCGCCGCTGATGGACGCGCTGATGCAGGCCGCGCGCAACGGCAAGGAAGTCACGGTGGTCGTCGAACTGCTCGCGCGCTTCGATGAGGAAACCAACATCAACTGGGCCTCGCAGCTCGAAGCGGTAGGCGCGCATGTAGTCTACGGCGTGGTCGGCCACAAGTGTCACGCGAAGATGATGCTGATCGTGCGACGCGTATTGGCGGGCGGCAAGTCGACCCTGAAGCGCTACGCGCACCTGGGTACCGGCAACTATCACCCGCGCACCGCGCGCCTCTATACCGACTTCGGTCTGATGACCGCCGATCAGAAGATCTGCGAGGACGTGCACCATGTATTCCAGCAGCTGACCGGCATCGGCGGCGAACTCAAGCTGCACGAACTGTGGCAATCGCCGTTCACGCTGCATCCGAAGCTCGTCGAAGCGATCCGCAAGGAAGCCGAGCACGCACGGGCGGGCAGGAAGGCACGCATCGTCGCGAAGATGAACGCGCTGCTCGAGCCGACGGTGATCGCCGAACTGTACGAAGCAGCGCAGGCCGGCGTGAAGATCGATCTGATCGTGCGCGGTGTGTGCTCGCTGCAGCCGGGCGTGCCAGGACTCTCCGAGAACATCACGGTGCGCTCGATCGTCGGGCGCTTTCTCGAACATCATCGCATCTACTATTTCTACGACGGCGGCAAGGAGCAGGTCTATCTGTCGAGCGCCGACTGGATGGATCGCAATCTGTTCCGGCGCGTCGAAGTCGCATTTCCGGTCAACAACCGGCGGCTGAAACGGCGCGTGATCGCGGAAGGGCTATCGGCGTTTCTCGGCGACAACCAGTCGGCCTGGTTGATGCAAAGCGATGGTCACTATCGCCGGCGCCGGCCGGGCAAGGCGTCGCGCAATGCGCAGATGAGCCTGCTCGGCAAGTTCTGTTCGTAGTCGCCCGTGTTGCGGGTGCTCGCCGCGACGGCGGGCACCTGACGATCTGCGCGCATAAAAAAACCGCCTGTTCCAGGCGGTTTTTTGTTGGATCGACCAGTCGGACGACTGCCGTGCTCAAACCTGTGCGGTTTGACAGCGCGCGGTCCGATACACCGGAAAGCGCACCGTGAACGTGCTGCCGCGCCCTTCTTCGCTCTTCACTTCAAGTTGCGCATCGTGCCGTTGCAATACGTGCTTGACGATCGCGAGACCGAGCCCGGTGCCGCCCGTGTCGCGCGAACGGCTGCGATCGACGCGATAGAAGCGCTCGGTGAGCCGTGGAATATCGGCGGCCGGAATGCCGAGGCCGCTATCGGTGACCGAGAACACCGCATGGCCACCCTGCGCACGCCAGTTGACCTTGATCGAGCCGCCGTCCGGCGTATAGCGGATCGCGTTCGTCACCAGGTTGCCGAACGCGCTGAGAATCTCGGTTTCGACGCCGGTGACCGTCAAAGCTTCGTCGGCTTCGAAGACGATCTTGTGATGATCGCTGGACAGGCTCTGCGCGTCGTCGTGCAGATGCCGCAATACCGCCTGCATGTCGATCATCTGATCGCTCGGCGGCTTGTTGTCGCCTTCGAGCGTCGCGAGCACCAGCAGATCGCTGACGATATGACGCATGCGCGACGCCTGCTGCTCCATCAGGTCGAGATAGCGCGCGCGCTCGGCCTCGCCCAACGGCAGCTCACGCATCGTCTCGAGAAAACCGGACAGTACGGTGAGCGGCGTCTTCAGTTCGTGCGACACGTTGGCGACGAAGTCACGCCGCATCGCATCGGTGCGCTCGAGTTCGGTGATGTCCTGCGACAGCACCAGCTTGCGATTGTCGCCATACGGAAACACCTGCACCGACAGCACGTTCTGGCGCTTGTCGCCCATGCCGCGCATGATCAGCATTTCCTCGTACCGATGCGAATTCAGATAGCGCACGAAATCCGGATGACGCACCAGATGCGTGATGTGCTGACGCAGATCGCGCTTCGCATCCAGCCCGAAGTGGCTTTCGGAAATCGCGTTGCACCACTCGATCTGATCGTGATCGTCGAGCATCGCGACGCCGTTCGGCGACGCCTGGATCGCCTGGATGAACCGCGAATGCTGCTGCTCGACCTGGCGCACCTGGGCGTGCCAGCGCTTCGCGAGCTTGTGCAGACGGTAATAGATTTCGCCCCAGATGCCGGGGGCGCTCGGCACTTCGCCGTACACCGGCGCATCGAGCAGACGCCACAGACGCTGCTTGTGGAAGGTACTGAAGACGCTCTGTGCGAGCAGCATGACGATGGCGAGAGCGAGCCCTGCCTTGACGTTCACCAGTGCGCCGACCAACGCGCAAAGAACAGCAAGCAGCACGACCGACACGATGGAGCGCGCCCAGATGATGTTCATGGTCTAGCGATCGAAGAGAAAATACAGCGCAGGAAGGAGTGTGTGGCGGCTCACCGTTACGCAGTGCAGTGCGCCGCCGGCGGCTATCAGGCGCTCTTCGCCAGCCGGTAGCCGCTGCCGCGTACCGTTTCAATCATAGCATCGCACCCGGCCGGCTTGAGAGCCGCGCGCAGACGCTTGATGTGCACGTCGACGGTACGCTCTTCGACGAACACGTGATCGCCCCACACCTGGTCGAGCAGTTGCGTGCGGCTGTGCACGCGCTCCGGGTGAGTCATGAAGAAGTGCAGCAGACGGAATTCGGTCGGGCCGAGATCGAGCTTGATCTCGCTGCCTTCCGCATGCGCGGCGACGCGGTGTGTGGCCGGATCGAGCTTCAGGCCGTTGATTGCGACCACGTCTTCGGTCAGCTGCGGCGCGCGGCGGCGTAGCACCGCCTTGATGCGCGCCATCAGTTCCTTCGGCGAGAACGGCTTCGTCACGTAGTCGTCGGCGCCGATCTCGAGGCCGAGCACCTTGTCCTGCTCGTCGCCGCGCGCGGTCAGCATGATGATCGGGATATGCTTCGTGCGCTCGTTGTTGCGCAGATCGCGGGCGAACGAAATGCCCGATTTGCCCGGCAACATCCAGTCGAGCAGCACGAGATCGGGCAGCACGTCGCTGATCAGGTTGTGCGCCTGCTCCGCGTTGTACGCGCGAATCGGGCAGTGTCCGGCGTGTTGAAGATTGACCGAAATCAATTCGGAAATGGCGGGCTCATCTTCAATGACGAGAATGCTGCTGGGCATCGGCACCTCTGTTCCTTATCTCTGGATTAGCTGAGCGCTTCGCGTTCGAGCGCGTCGCGCGACTGGTGCCGCACGTCGGTACCCTTGACGATGTAGATGATGAATTCGGCGATGTTCTTCGCGTGGTCGCCGATCCGCTCGATCGCCTTGGCGATGAACAGGAAGTCGAGGCCCACCGAGATCGAACGCGGATCTTCGGTCATATACGAAATCAGCTTGCGCACGAACGCGCGGAATTCCTCGTCGATCGCCTTGTCGTCGCGCACGATCTGCGCGGCAGCGACCGTGTCCAGACGCGCGAACGCGTCGAGCGCACGGCGCAGGATCGACACGGCCATCTCGCCGGACAGCTTGATTTCGGCGATGTTGATGGTGCGCGAGGCGCCGTCTTCCATCAGACGCTTGGTGCGCTTCGCGATCTTCTCGGCTTCGTCGCCGGCGCGCTCGAGGTTCGTGATGGTCTTCGAGATCGCGATCAGCAGGCGCAGATCGCGCGCGGCCGGCTGACGGCGCGCGATGATGTTGCTGCACTCTTCGTCGATGTCGACTTCCATCTTGTTCAGACGGTCTTCGGCGGCGATGACCTGCTCGCACATACCGAGGTCGAATTCGTTGAGCGCCTGCATCGCGTTGACGATCTGCGATTCGACGAGACCGCCCATTTCGAGCACTTTCGACGAAACGAGGTTCAGGTCGGCGTCGAACTGGCTGGACAGATGTTTATCGGACATGTCGTACTCCGTTGTATTGCCCGGCGGATCAGCCGAAGCGACCGGTGATGTAGTCCTCGGTTTCCTTGCGGACCGGCTTGATGAAGATTTTTTCCGTGTCGCCGAATTCGATCAGTTCACCGAGGTACATATAGGCAGTGTAGTCCGAACAGCGGGCTGCCTGCTGCATGTTGTGCGTGACGATCACGACCGTGTAGTCGCTCTTCAGTTCGGCGATCAGCTCTTCGATACGGCCCGTCGAAATCGGGTCGAGCGCCGAGCACGGCTCGTCGAGCAGCAGCACTTCGGGTCGAATCGCGATACCGCGCGCGATACACAGACGCTGCTGCTGGCCGCCCGACAGACCGTAGCCGCTCTGGCCGAGCTTGTCCTTCACTTCGTTCCACAGCGCCGCCTTGGTCAGCGCCCATTCGACGCGGTCGTCCATTTCCGAGCGCGACAGCTTCTCGAACATCTTCACGCCGAAAGCGATGTTGTCGTAGATCGACATCGGGAACGGCGTCGGCTTCTGAAACACCATGCCGATGCGCGCGCGCAGCAGCGAAATGTCCTGGCGCGTGGTCAGCAGGTTCTCGCCGTCCATCACGATCTCGCCTTCCGCGCGCTGCTCCGGATAAAGCGCGTACATCTTGTTGAAGGTTCGCAGCAGCGTGGACTTGCCGCAGCCCGACGGGCCGATGAACGCGGTCACCTTGCCTTCGGGAATCTGCAGGTTGATGTTCTTCAGCGCGTGGTACTTGCCGTAGAAGAAGTTGAGATCCTTGACTTCGATCTTCGGACGCGACGGGGTTTGCGCGTGAGCGCTGTGTTCGGGGTCGGAGCCCGCGGGCGCGGTTGCGTGCCCGACCGGATTGAGTTGGGTTTCTGCCATGTTCATCGGATTCACTCCGCCCTTACTTGTTCGAGAAGATCGTGCGCGCGAGGATATTCAGTCCCAGCACCGCGAGCGTGATCAGGAAGACGCCGGCCCACGCGAGCGACTGCCACTGCGCGAACGGGCTCATCGCAAACTTGTAGATCGTGACCGGCAGGTTCGCGACCGGCTGGCCCATATCGACCGAGAAGAACTGGTTCGACAGCGCGGTGAAGAGCAGCGGCGCGGTTTCGCCGGCGATCCGCGCGACCGCCAGCAGCACCCCAGTGACGATGCCCGCGATCGACGCCTTCAGCGTGATCGACAGCACCATCTTCCACTTCGGCGTACCGAGCGCGAACGCAGCTTCCCGCATCGCATTCGGCACGAGCTTCAGCATGTTTTCGGTCGTGCGGATCACGATCGGAACCTGCAGCAGCGCTAGCGCGAGCACGCCGGCCCAGCCGCTGAAGTGGCCCATCTTCGCGACGACGAGCGCGTAGACGAACAGACCGATCACGATCGACGGCGCCGACAGCAGGATGTCGTTGATGAAGCGCGTGAGGTTCGCAAGCCAGCCTTTCTGGCCGTATTCGGCGAGATAGACGCCCGCCATGATGCCGATCGGCGTGCCGACGAAGGTCGCGAGCGCGACCAGCAACAGGCTGCCGACGATCGCATTCGCAAGACCGCCGCCATCGGTGTTCGGCGGCGGCGTCGACTGCGTGAACAGCTCGACCGACAAACCGCCGATCCCGAGATGCAGCGTCGTATAGAGAATCCACACGAGCCACAGCAGGCCGAACGCCATCGCCGCGAGCGACAGCGTCAGCGCGATCGCGTTAGTCATCCGACGGCGCCCTTGCAGACGCACGCGCATCGCTTCGAGCGTCGCAGGGTCCTTCAGGCCCGGCATATTCAGGGACGGTCCGCTCATTTCGCGCCCTCCCCTTTCTCGAGACGCAGCAGCATGATTTTCGAAATCGCCAGCACGATGAATGTAATCACGAACAGGATCAGGCCGAGTTCCATCAGCGCCGACGTGTGCAGGCCCGGGTCCGCTTCCGCGAACTCGTTGGCGAGCGCCGACGTGATGCTGTTGCCCGGCGAAAACAGCGAAATATTGTCGAGCAGATTGGTGTTGCCGATCACGAAGGTGACCGCCATCGTCTCACCCAGCGCGCGGCCGAGGCCGAGCATGATGCCGCCGATCACGCCGGTCTTGGTGTACGGCAGGACGATCTTCCACATCACTTCCCACGTCGTGCAGCCGATACCGTAGGCCGATTCCTTGAGCAGCACCGGCGTCACTTCGAACACGTCGCGCATGACCGCCGCGATGTACGGGATGATCATGATCGCAAGGATGACGCCCGCGCACAGGATGCCGATGCCGATCGGCGGACCCGAGAACAGCGCACCGACGATCGGAATGCCGCCGAGCACCGCGCCGAGCGGCTTCTGGAACCACACCGCGAAGATCGGTGCGAACACGAGCAGACCCCACATGCCGTAAACGATCGACGGAATCGCGGCGAGCAGTTCGATCGCGATGCCGAGGGGCCGACGCAGCCATGCAGGCGACAGTTCGGTCAGAAACAGCGCGATGCCGAAGCTGACGGGCACCGCGATGATCAGAGCGATGATCGACGTCGCGAGGGTGCCGTAGATCGGCACGAGCGCGCCAAATTGTTTGCTGGGTGGATCCCACACCGCCGTCCAGAGGAACGCGAGACCGAACTCGCGAATCGACGGCATCGAGGCAATGATCAGCGACACGATGATGCCGCCGAGCAGCAGCAGCGTGACGATGGCGGAAAGGCGTGCGAGGCCGCCGAAGATCACATCGCCGGAGCGGCCAGGCGCTTTCTGCTGCGACGCGCTGCCAGGCGGAGTGGCCCGGCTCGTGCCGGACGCTAAATGAATATCGGACATGAGAGCCTGAGGGACCTGTATCCAGTTGCCGGACGACACATGTCGGGCGGGCGGTGATGCATGCGGCGCATGCCGCGTGAAAGTCACAGGCCGTCCTCATGCGAGGACGGCCGGGGTGCTACCAGGCGCGATTCAGACATACCGCGCCAGCTTACGCCTGTTACTCGGCGAGCGTCTTGCCTGCCGAATCCTTGACCTTCTGCTTCCACTGCGTGCGGATTTCCGACACTACCGATTCCGGCAGCGAGATGTAGTCCAGATCGTTCGCAGCCTGACCGCCGTTCTTGAACGCCCAGTCGAAGAACTTCAGCGTTTCCGCGCCTTGCGGTGCCTTTTCCTGCGTCGTGTGCAGCAGCACGAACGTCGCGCCGACGATCGGCCATGCGTTCTTGCCCGGCTCGTTCGTCAGGATCTGGTAGAACGACTTCGACCAGTCAGCGCCAGCAGCCGCTGCCTTGAACGTGTCGGTCTGCGGCTGAACCACGGTGCCGGCTTCGTTCTTCAGCGCGACGTAGTTCATGTGGTTCTGCTTGGCGTACGCCCATTCGACGTAGCCGATCGAACCCGGCAGACGCTGCACGAATGCCGCGACGCCGTCGTTACCCTTGCCGCCCGTGCCGGTCGGCCAGTTGACCGTCGCACCTTCACCTACCTTCGTCTTCCATTCCGGGTTGACCTTCGACAGGTAGTTCGTCCAAATGAAGCTGGTGCCCGAACCGTCGGCGCGGCGCACCACGGCGATGTCCAGATCCGGCAGCTTGACCTTCGAGTTCAGCGCGACGATTGCCGGGTCATTCCACTTCTTGATCTTGCCGAGATAGATGTCGCCGAGCACTGCACCCGACAGCACCAGTTCGCCCGGCTTCACGCCCGGCACGTTGACTGCCGGCACCACGCCGCCGACCACCGTCGGGAACTGGAACAGGCCTTCCTTCGCGAGTTCGTCGTCCTTCAGCGGAGCGTCCGAACCAGCGAAATCGACGGTCTTCGCCTCGATCTGCTTGATGCCGCCCGACGAACCGATGCCCTGGTAGTTAACCTTGCCGCCGCCGGTCTTCTGATAAGCGTCGGCCCACTTCGTGTAAATCGGTGCCGCGAACGTGCTGCCCGCGCCGGTGATGTCTGCGGCTTGCGCTGCGATTGCGAAAAGCGCGCCAGCGACGCCAGCGAACACGGTTTGCATCAATTTCATGAGACCTCCAAGGGAGTGTGAGCGTGTGGTGTGAGCGGGAAACTCGAACACCGCGAAGCTTAGGGTCTCTTTATGACAAAAACGTGACTGATCGTGAATCGGATGTGACAGTCACATTACTCAGTGAAAGGTTCGGGAGCGGGCGAATGCCGCCATAGCGATGCTCGCTGCATCGCATTTTGCAAGTTAGACGAAAAAGACGGAGCGCGAACGTTTGCGCTCGGTGCTGAGGGACGTTTTTGTGCGGAGACGTCGACTTTCTGGTGGCTGGGGCGCGGGGAGTTGTTGGGGTGAAGCCCGGCGACGAAGTTTATGAGACGCGGGTCGCTGAACCTTCTCGTAGCGACCGTCAGGCAGCAAGCGGTCGCCACCGCCTGCCGCCTGTTCGGGAACAGATCAGGCCGTCGCTACCCGCACGGCTTCCGCAATCGCTTCCGAATGCTCGAGCGCGTCCGCGGCGTTCTGCGCCTCTACCATCACGCGCAGCACCGGCTCGGTGCCCGACGCGCGGATCAGTACGCGACCGCGGCCGTCGAGCGCGCCTTCGGCCACCTTGATCGCGCTACGAATCGTATCGCTGCCCTTCCAGTCCGCGCCGGGCTTCATGCGCACGTTGATCAGCTTCTGCGGGAACAGCGTGACACCGTCGAGCAGATCCGCGAGCGACTTGCCGCTGCGCTGCATCGCCGCCAGCACGAGCAGAGCGGACACGATGCCGTCACCGGTCGAATGGCGATCGAGCGACAGAATGTGGCCCGAACCTTCGGCGCCGAGCTGCCAGCCGTGCTCGCGAAGCTGTTCGAGCACATAGCGGTCGCCAACCGCGGCGCGCACGAACTTGACGCCGGCTTTCTGCAGCGCGACCTCCACGGCCATGTTGGTCATCAGCGTGCCGACCGCGCCTTCCACATGGCCGGCCGTCGCGATACGGTCCTTGACCAGCACGTACAGCAGCTCGTCGCCGTTGAACAGGCGGCCGGACTCGTCGACGACCTGCAAGCGGTCGGCGTCGCCATCGAGCGCGATACCGAGGTCCGCGTGGTTTGCGCGCACCGCGCGAACCAGCGCATCCGGAGCGGTCGCGCCGACGCCGTCGTTGATATTGAAGCCGTTCGGCGAGACGCCGATCGGGATCACTTCCGCGCCGAGCTCATGGAACACGTGCGGCGCGACGTCGTACGCGGCGCCATGCGCGCAATCGACGACGAGCTTCATGCCGCGCAGGTCGTACGCGGCCGGGAACGTGCTCTTGCAGAACTCGATGTAGCGGCCGGCCGCGTCGTCGAGACGGCGCGCCTTGCCCAGTTGCTCGGAAGCCGCGCATGCGAGCGGCAGCTCGAGCTGCTCCTCGATCTGCGCCTCGACGTCGTCCGGCAGCTTGTTGCCGTCGGCCGAGAAGAACTTGATACCGTTGTCGTAGTACGGGTTGTGCGACGCGCTGATCACGACGCCCGCGGCAAGCCGCAGCGCGCGCGTCAGATAGGCGATGCCGGGCGTCGGCATCGGGCCGGCCAGCATCACGTCGACGCCGGCCGCCGAAAAGCCCGATTCCAGCGCGGCTTCGAGCATGTAGCCCGATACGCGCGTGTCCTTGCCGATCAGGACGGTCGGACGAGCGCCTGTCTTCGCCCATTGATCAGCGCCCGCGAGCACCTTGCCGGCCGCGTAGCCGAGCCGCAACACGAATTCCGGCGTGATCGGGCCTTCGCCGACCTTGCCTCGAATGCCGTCCGTTCCGAAGTAACGACGTGCCATATTTGTTCTCCCTCTATCTGGCTGCGGGTTCAACCGTGCGCGCGGCTCTGCTTTGCCGCGTCGCGCAGGGTTGCCCATACTTTCAATGCATCGACTGTTTGCGCGACGTCGTGTACGCGCAGAATCGCGGCGCCCCGCTCGGCCGCGCACACCGCTGCGGCGATGCTGCCGGCCACGCGCTCCGGCGCCGGCCGCCCCGTCACCGCGCCAACCATCGATTTGCGCGACATGCCCGCAAGGATCGGATACGGCGACGCGGCGCGCGGCGCCGTGTCGCCCAGATGCGCGAGCAGCGCATAGTTGTGCTCGACGACGACCTTGCCGAAGCCGAAACCCGGATCGACGCTGATACGCTCGCGCGCAATCCCCGCCTGCTGCAAAGCTGCGACACGCTCCTCGAGGAACTGGCGCACTTCGCTGACAACGTCGGCATAGTGCGGCTCGCCGCGCTGCATGGTCTGCGGCTCACCTAACATATGCATTACACAAAGGCCGCAGTCGCTGTCGCGCACCGCGTCGATCGCGCCGGGCATGCGGAAGGCCCAGACGTCGTTGATCAGGTCGGCGCCCGCGTTCAACGCGCTCCGCATCACTTCTGGCTTGTAGGTATCGACCGACAACGGCACGTTCGCGCCACGCAGTTGCTCGACGAGTGGTATCACGCGCTCCAGTTCCTCGTCGAGCGGCACGGGCGGCGCGCCAGGACGCGTCGATTCCCCGCCGATATCGATAATGTCCGCGCCCTCGAGCATCATGCGCTCGGCCTGGCGCAGCGCATCGCCGCGCATCGCGTACAAGCCGCCATCAGAGAAGGAATCGGGAGTGACGTTCAGGACGCCCATGACCAACGGGCGTTCAAACGTCAGCTTGAAGCGGCCGCACTGCAGCGGCTCTGGAAGGGGTACGGAGGAAGAATCGGCTTTCGACACGTAGCAATGCTTCACTTTGAACGGATAAATGCAAAACGGGCCGGTGTGTAGCACACCGGCCCGCACTTTCTACTGGCAACCTATCAGGCCGGCGCGGTTGCGCTGCCCGGCTTGACTTCAGTGCCCGCGCTGCCGCCCGACGAGGCGTCGCTTGCCGACGGCGGCGAGCTCTTCGGCGAACGCGGCGGACGGCCAGCCATGATGTCGTTGATCTGATCGGCGTCGATCGTCTCCCACTCCATCAATGCGGCGGTCATCGCTTCGACCTTGTCGCGGTTTTCTTCCAGCAGGCGCCGCGCGAGATTGTACTGCTCGTCCAGCACACGACGGATTTCCGCATCGACCTTCTGCTGCGTCGCTTCCGAAATGGTCCGCGTGAAGCCGCGGCCGAACGGCGAAGCGTCGTTTTCGTCGTCGACATAGACCATAGGTCCGAGCGCATCCGTCATACCGAAGCGGGCAACCATTGCGCGAGCCGTCTGGGTCGCCTTGTTGAAGTCGTCCGACGCACCGGTGCTGATGAGGTTCAGGAACAGCTCTTCTGCGACGCGGCCACCGAACAGAATGGCAAGACGGTCGAGCAGATAGTCCTTCGAGTACGTTTCGTTGTCATGCTCCGGCAACTGCCACGTGACGCCAAGCGCACGGCCGCGCGGAATGATCGTGACCTTGTGCACCGGATCGGCCTTCGGCAACAGCTTCGCGATCACCGCGTGACCCGATTCGTGATACGCGGTCGCACGCTTCGATTCTTCGCGGATCACGGCCGACTTGCGCTCCGGACCCATGAAGATCTTGTCCTTCGCGTCCTCGAAGTCCGTCATTTCGACGATGCGCTTGCCGCGGCGCGCCGCGAACAGAGCTGCTTCGTTGACGAGGTTCGCGAGATCAGCGCCCGAGAAGCCCGGCGTGCCGCGCGCGATCACTGCCGCATCGACGTCGTTCGAAATCGGGACCTTGCGCAGGTGCACCTTCATGATGTGCTCGCGGCCGCGGATATCGGGCAGACCGACATACACCTGACGGTCGAAACGGCCTGGACGCAACAACGCCTTGTCGAGTACGTCCGAACGGTTCGTCGCCGCGATCACGATGACACCCGAATTCGCCTCGAAGCCGTCCATTTCGACGAGCATCTGGTTCAGCGTCTGTTCGCGCTCGTCGTTACCGCCGCCCATGCCGGCGCCGCGATGACGGCCGACCGCGTCGATTTCGTCGATGAACACGATACACGGCGCGTGCTTCTTGGCCTGCTCGAACATGTCGCGCACGCGAGCCGCGCCGACGCCGACGAACATTTCCACGAAGTCCGAACCCGAAATGCTGAAGAACGGCACCTTCGCTTCGCCGGCGATGGCGCGCGCGAGCAGCGTCTTACCGGTTCCCGGCGGGCCCACGAGCAGCACACCGCGCGGAATACGACCGCCGAGCTTCTGGAATTTCTGCGGATCGCGCAGGAAGTCGACGAGCTCCGACACTTCTTCCTTGGCTTCGTCGCAACCGGCGACGTCGGTGAAATTGATTGCGTTGTTGTTCTCGTCGATCAGCCGCGCGCGCGACTTGCCAAACGAGAAGGCCCCGCCTTTGCCGCCCCCCTGCATCTGTCGCATCATGTAGAACCAGAAACCGATGATCAGGATCGTCGGCCCGAGGTAATACAGCACGGACATCAGTGCATTGGGTTCGTCGTCAGCCTTGCCGCTCACCTGTACGCCATACTTCATCAGATCGCCGACCATCCAGATGTCGCCGGGCGACACGATCTGGTACTTCTGGCCGTCTGCTGGAGTGACCGTGAGGTTCCGCCCCTGGACAATGACGTTCTTGACTTTGCCGTTCTTCGCGTCGTCCATGAACTGCGAATAGGAAACGCCTTCCTGGACACGGGGCTTGTCGAACTGCTTGAACACCGTAAACAGCACCAGTGCGATTACCAACCACACTGCTGCTTTCGAAAACATATTGTTGTTCAAAGCACCACTCCTTCACTTAGACGGGCGCCTACATTTGCCTTGCGGCACCACGAAAGCATTCTAATCCAGTCCGCAGACCCCTGCCATAGCGTTTCACTACCACGGAAATAGGGTAGCAGGCCAGCTTGGCGTCGGTCTTCGACGCATCGGGCTCATTATTGGCAGAAATGGAACCGGCTCGCCGCATCCCTATGCGGGACGCTTCAAATGCTTACCCAATATAAATGTTTCTGACGATTTATCCCGCGACGCCTTCGGCTTGCGGGCCGCAACCACCTTGAATTGGCGCTTGAACTTTTCGACAATCTGACTATATCCGCTGCCGTGAAAGCATTTGACTAAAAGGGCACCATCCGGCTTCAGGTGATTTTGTGCAAATTGGAGCGCGAGATCGCATAAATGCTCGATCCGCGCCGCATCCGCGATCGCCACGCCAGAGAGGTTGGGTGCCATATCCGAAATTACAAGGTCTACCTGGCGCGCGCCGACCAATTCTTCGAGTTGGATCAGCACGGAGTCTTCGCGGAAATCGCCCTGGATGAAGTGCACGTCGGCTACCGGCTCCATCGGCAGAATGTCCAAAGCGATGATCGTGCCGTCGATGCCACCTTCGCGCTCCGCGTTGCGCTGCGAGCCGCCGGCAAGCTTGTTACGCGCGTACTGGCTCCAGCTGCCCGGCGAGGAACCGAGATCGACGATCACCTGTCCCGGGCGGATCAGCTTGTCCTGCTCGTCGATTTCCTTGAGCTTGTAGGCCGCGCGGGCACGATAACCTTCCCGTTGCGCCATTTTGACGTACGGATCGTTGATGTGGTCGTGCAGCCACGCGGTATTGAACTTGTTTTTTGCCATTAAAGATTGAACTATTGCTGCGTCGAGTCGCGCTTTAGGGGATAATACGCGGTTAATTCGCGCGGCCACCGCCAGACTGGCGACCATCCGCGATTCTGTTGTTCTGACGCGCACCCTGCTGAATCAACCCGCCCGAATCGCTCGGCGATCGGACGAAAGCGCAGGAGCCGCCATTTTAGTCGAGTCTTCCACTTTCCATGCCAGCCCTCAAAGTCTCTCCCGACCAACGCGCCGAGTTGCGCTCCCAGGCACATGCGCTCAAACCGGTCGTGCTCGTCGGGGCCGAAGGCTTGACCGACGCTGTGCTCGCCGAAATCAAGGTGCACCTCGCAGCGCATCAACTGATCAAGATCCGCGTGTTCGGTGATGAGCGCGAGGAGCGCATCGCCATCTACGAAGAAATCTGCGACACGCTGAACGCGGCACCGATTCAGCATATCGGCAAGTTGCTCGTGATCTGGAAGCCAGAATCGGCACTGCCTGCGGCAAAAGCGAAGCGCGGTGCATTGCCGAGCGCCCGTGAAGCGGCAGCTGAAGAAGCCCGGCCGGCCAAGGGCCGCGCACCGCGCATCGTCAAGGTGGTGAAGCCGACCGACGTGCCGATGCGCAAGCCGCGAGCGAAAGCGGTGTTGGTGCGCGGCAACGAACGCGTGACGCAGGGCGGCAACATCAAGCGCGCGAAGAAGCGGCAAACCAGCGCGAAGCGTTCGCATCAGTCGAAGTAAGAGAACACGCGGCCATGGTGCGGACCGGCTCCGCACCGCGCGTTGGGAGCCTTGAGCGCAAGGCGAAACAGCGCGAATGAACTGTAGCTGGCCGCCGGAATCGCGACGATTCGTCGCAACATGAAGTTCGTCGCGGGCATCGGCATCGACCGGCGGACACAGCGCCGAGTCACACCGCCAGCCACCCACGAGCTTCAGCCCGCCACCTTCCCCCTGACTCCGCGCGCGCCCTCTTCGTCGGCCGCAGTACCGACATGCGCCGGCAGCAGCCACACGAGCGCAACACCTAGCAGGCTCTCGATCAGATAGAACAGACTCGACACGCCATGCAGGATGCCGAAGCGCGTTGCATAAACGGAATGTCCGACGTCGCCGCCCGCCTCGAGCGCGGCGACGCGCATCGCGTTCATGAACGGCTGCAACGCGAAATAGCCAACCAGCACGCATACGAGCATACCGGCGAGCAGCCAGCGCAGGCGGCGATACGCGCCACTACCGCGCCGCACGAGCAGATTGGCCAGACCGAGCAGCAAAATACCGCACACGACGCCAATCACACCCTGAATCCGAAACAGCTGCGCGGCAATGGCACCCGCCGTCATGCGGTCGAGCGACGTGAAGAGCACGGGCGCAACCGCGTAACCGATAGTCAACAGACTACCGACCCACACCACCGTCAACAGGCGGAATAAACGATGCGGCATCAGAGACACCGGCGCCATCCTCAGATGTAGCTGACCGCGATGATTTCGTATTCGCGAATGCCGCCCGGCGCCTGCACCGACGCGACGTCGCCTTCCGACTTGCCGATCAGCGCACGCGCGATCGGCGAGCTGATCGAGATCAGGCCGTGGTCGATGTCCGCTTCGTCGTCGCCGACGATCTGGTATTTGACCGACGCGCCCGACTCGAGGTCTTCGAGCTCGAGCGTCGCGCCGAACACCACGCGGCCGTCGGCTTCCACTTGCGACGGATCGATCACCTGCGCGCCCGCGAGCTTCGACTCGATTTCGGCGATGCGGCCTTCGATGAAGCCCTGCTTTTCCTTCGCAGCGTCGTATTCCGCGTTTTCCGACAGATCGCCCTGGGCGCGCGCTTCCGCGATCGAGTTGATCACAGCCGGACGCTCAACCGATTTCAAGCGCTGCAATTCATCGCGCAGCATGTCAGCTCCGCGCTTCGTCAATGGAATAGTGCTCATAAACAACTCTGGAGGCAAAAAACGGCCATAAAAAAAATCACCGCGGTTAAGTGCATTCCGCGAAAGCCGCCGCCCATGGATAGACCCGGGCCGCAGCACCTGCGGAACGCCGCTTAACCGCGGCACTTACATCTTGGACAGGTATCGAAGCCTTAGTTTAGGCGAGCGTGGAGTCCTTGTAAATCATAGACTTCCAGGTTCTTCAGATAACGAAGACCCTCCACCGCCGCGCGTGCGCCCGACATCGTCGTGTAGTAGGTGACCTTGTTCGCCTGCGCGCTCATGCGGATCGAACGCGAATCGGCGATCGCCGCGCGCGTTTCGTCGACGGTCGTGAAGACGAGTGCGATCTCGCCGTTCTTGATCATGTCGACGATGTGCGGACGGCCGTCCTTCACCTTGTTGACGACCTTGACCGGCACGCCGGCAGCTTCGATCGCGGCAGCCGTGCCCTTGGTCGCGACGATCGGGTAGCCGAGCTCGTGCAGCATGCGCGCGACTTCAACTGCCTTCTGCTTGTCGGCGTCCATCACAGTCAGCAGCACCGTGCCCGACTCCGGCAGACGCGAACCCGCCGCGAGCTGCGACTTGAACAGCGCCTCGCCGAACGTCTGGCCGACACCCATCACCTCGCCGGTCGAACGCATTTCAGGTCCAAGCACCGGATCGACCGTCGGGAACTTGACGAACGGGAACACCGCTTCTTTCACGCTGAAGTACGGCGGCTCGACTTCCTTCGTCACGCCTTGCGCGGCGAGCTTCTGGCCGACCATCGCGCGCGCCGCGATCTTCGCGAGCGGCAGGCTGGTCGCCTTCGACACGTACGGAACCGTGCGCGACGCGCGCGGGTTCACTTCGAGCACGTAGATGATGTCTTCTTTCGAACCATCCGCCTGCGGTACCTGCTGGATCGCGAACTGCACGTTCATCAGGCCGACCACGTTCAGCGCCTTCGCCATCGCGGCGGTCTGGCGCTTCAGTTCGGCAACCGTCTCCTTCGACAGCGAATACGGCGGCAGCGAGCAGGCCGAGTCGCCCGAGTGCACGCCCGCCTGTTCGATGTGCTCCATCACGCCGCCGATAAACACGGCGTCGCCATCGGAAATGCAATCCACGTCGCATTCGATCGCGTCGTTCAGGAAACGGTCGAGCAGCACCGGCGAATCGTTCGACACCTTGACGGCCTCACGCATATAGCGTTCGAGGTCGCGCGGCTCGTGGACGATTTCCATCGCGCGGCCGCCCAGCACGTACGACGGGCGCACGACGAGCGGATAGCCGATTTCGTCGGCGAGCTTCAGCGCTTCGTCTTCGGTGCGCGCGGTGCGGTTAGGCGGCTGACGCAGGCCGAGGTCTTGCAACAGCTTCTGGAAACGCTCGCGGTCTTCGGCCGCGTCGATCATGTCCGGCGACGTACCGATGATCGGCACGCCGTTGGCTTCGAGATCGAGCGCGAGCTTCAGCGGCGTCTGGCCGCCGTATTGCACGATCACGCCGACCGGCTTTTCCTTGTCGACGATTTCGAGCACGTCTTCGAGCGTCAGCGATTCGAAGTACAGACGGTCGGAGGTGTCGTAGTCGGTCGACACCGTTTCCGGGTTGCAGTTGACCATGATCGTTTCATAGCCGTCTTCGCGCATCGCGAGCGCGGCGTGCACGCAGCAGTAGTCGAACTCGATACCCTGGCCGATCCGGTTCGGGCCGCCGCCCAGCACCATGATCTTCTTGTTGTTGGTCGGGTTCGCTTCGCACTCTTCCTCGTAGGTCGAGTACATGTACGCGGTCCTGGTTGCGAACTCGGCGGCGCACGTGTCGACGCGCTTATACACCGGACGCACGTTCAGCTCGATACGGCGCGCGCGCACGTCCGCCGGCTTCGCGCCGAGCAGCTTGGCGAGACGCCGGTCCGAGAAGCCGCTCTGCTTCAGATACTTCAACTCTTCCTTCGACAGGCTCGCGAGCGTGCGGCCGGCCAGCGCCTTTTCCTTCAGCACGATCTGTTCGATCTGCGCGAGGAACCACGGGTCGATCGCGGTCTCTTCGAAGATCTCTTGCGCGCTCATGCCGACGCGGAACGCATCGCCGACATACCAGATGCGATCCGGACCGGCTTCGCCGATCTGGCGGATGATCTCGTCGCGATCGGCAGTCTTTTCGTCGAGACCGTCGACGCCGACTTCGAGGCCGCGCAGCGCTTTCTGGAACGACTCCTGGAACGTGCGGCCGATCGCCATCACTTCGCCGACCGACTTCATCTGCGTGGTCAGGCGCGAATCGGCTTCGCGGAATTTCTCGAACGCGAAACGCGGGATCTTCGTGACGACGTAGTCGATCGTCGGTTCGAACGACGCCGGGGTCTGGCCGCCGGTGATTTCGTTCTTCAGTTCATCGAGCGTGTAGCCGACCGCGAGCTTCGCCGCGACCTTCGCGATCGGGAAGCCGGTTGCCTTAGACGCCAGAGCCGACGAACGCGACACACGCGGGTTCATTTCGATCACGATCATCCGGCCGTCTTTCGGATTGATCGAGAATTGCACGTTCGAGCCGCCCGTGTCGACGCCGATCTCGCGCAGCACCGCCAGCGACGCGTTACGCAGGATCTGGTATTCCTTGTCGGTGAGCGTCTGCGCCGGCGCGACCGTGATCGAGTCGCCGGTATGGATGCCCATCGGGTCGAGGTTTTCGATCGAGCAGACGATGATGCAGTTGTCCGCCTTGTCGCGGACCACTTCCATCTCATACTCTTTCCAGCCGAGCAGCGACTCTTCGATCAGCAGCTCGCGCGTCGGCGACAGGTCGAGACCGCGCTTGCAGATCTCTTCGAATTCGTCGCGGTTGTACGCGATGCCGCCGCCCGAACCGCCCAGCGTGAACGACGGACGGATCACGACCGGGTAGCCGCCGCTGCCGGTTTCCGCGGCGATCTTCGCCTGCACCGCGAGTGCTTCTTCCATCGAATGCGCGGTGCCCGACTTGGCCGAACCGAGGCCGATCTTGGTCATCGCGTCCTTGAACTTCTGGCGGTCTTCCGCCTTGTCGATCGCTTCGGGCGACGCGCCGATCAGTTCGACGTTGTACTTCGCCAGCACGCCGTGCGCGTGCAGATCGAGCGCGCAGTTCAGCGCGGTCTGGCCGCCCATCGTCGGCAGGATCGCGTCCGGGCGCTCCTTCGCGATGATGCGCTCGACCACTTCCCACGTGATCGGCTCGATGTAGGTCACGTCGGCCGTGTTCGGGTCGGTCATGATCGTCGCCGGATTGCTGTTGACGAGAATGACCTTGTAGCCTTCCTCACGCAGCGCCTTGCATGCCTGCGCGCCCGAGTAATCGAACTCGCACGCCTGGCCGATGATGATCGGACCCGCGCCGATGATGAGGATGCTCTTGATGTCTGTCCGCTTGGGCATAACGCTCTCGCTAATGTATTCCTGAATTCTTTCCGTCGGCGCGCGCCGTTTTCACGTTGCGCGCGCTGTTTGCGGCGCACCCGCCGCATCGTGCCGCGGGCCGCCGCGGCCGCCGCGAGCCGCTTTCGTTTCCGTCTCGGGCTGGCTCGTGGGGCCGATCTTTACGTCTTCAAGCCGCCGCGCTGTTGCCGCTCTTCTGCGCGTCCATCAACGCGGTGAAGCGGTCGAACAGGTACGCGATGTCGTGCGGACCAGGCGACGCTTCCGGGTGGCCCTGGAAGCAGAACGCCGGCTTGTCGGTCAGCGCGAAGCCTTGCAGCGTGCCGTCGAACAACGACACGTGGGTCACGCGAGCGTTCGCGGGGAGCGTGTCGGCGTCGACCGCGAAGCCGTGGTTCTGCGACGTGATCACCACGCGGCCGTCTTCGAGATCCTTGACCGGGTGATTCGCGCCATGGTGGCCGGTCTTCATCTTCATCGTCTTAGCGCCGACCGCGAGGCCCATGATCTGGTGGCCAAGGCAAATGCCGAAGGTCGGAATGCCGCGCTCGATGAACTCCTTGGTCGCCGCGATCGCGTAGTCGCACGGCTCCGGGTCGCCGGGGCCGTTCGACAGGAACACGCCGTCCGGGTTGAGCGCGAGCGCGTCGGCGGCGCTCGCCTGCGCCGGCAGCACCGTGACGTGGCAGCCGCGCTCGGCCAGCATGCGCAGGATGTTCTGCTTGACGCCATAGTCGAATGCGACCACGCGGTACTTCGGCGCCTTCTGCTCGCCGTAGCCCGTGCCCAGACGCCACTCGGTTTTGGTCCACTCGTAGGTTTGCTCGGTCGACACCACCTTCGCGAGGTCCATGCCGGCGAGGCCCGGGAACGAGCGCGCGAGTTCGATGGCCTTGGCTTGGTCGTCGGAACCAGCGAGGATCGCGCCGTTTTGCGCGCCCTTGTCGCGCAGCAGGCGGGTCAGCTTGCGGGTGTCGATGCCGGCGATGGCGACCACGCCTTCGTCCTGCAGATATTGCGGGAGCGTACGCTCCATGCGGAAGTTCGACGCGAGAACCGGCAGATCACGGATGATCAGGCCGGCGGCATGGACTTTCGTCGCTTCGACGTCTTCGGCGTTCACGCCGACGTTGCCGATATGCGGGTACGTGAGGGTCACGATCTGGCGCGCGTAGCTCGGGTCAGTCAGGATTTCCTGATAGCCGGTGATGGCGGTGTTGAACACGACTTCACCGATGGTATGCCCGGGGGCCCCGATCGAATAACCACGAAAGACCGTGCCGTCGGCGAGCGCGAGAAGAGCGGGAGAAAATGACGGCAACACGGGAGACTCCTTGGGGGAACACCCTGTTGCCACCTGTCTATCCGATTTCGAGCCGCAGCGGAACACATTCTGGATGCGCGCGCAGACTCGCTCGCGAGCTGCCGGTAACGATGCAAGGGGCGCGATGAGTCCATTGTGTGGACGACTTCGGCTGGGTGCGGGGCCCTTCTTGCTACGCCAATGGCGCGCGGCGGATGAACGGTATGGGGGAGGTAGGCGCTAGGGTGCGGGTTGATAAGCTCAAACCTTGAAATTATAGCCTGAAACCGCCCTTCCTTCCAAATCTGAGATGGGGCGCGGACCTGCAACGGCGTGCCGCACGGCCGTTCAGGCCTCCTGCTCCGCGCGCATGTCGCCCGACAGGGCAAGCTGCCGCCCCGGCAATACGTACCAGATCGCGCTCAGCACCTGCAGCGCGACAAGGATTTTCCACGCGCTCAGATGCGCGACCGCCGGATAGTGCCCGCCGCTCGCCGGCCAGTGCGACAGCACCGCGCCAACGCCGATCTGAAAACCGAAGATCAGCAGAAAAATGATCAGCGTCAGCGTCGTGTTGACCCGGCCGATCATCTGCGGCGGGAAATGTCGCGCCATCACTGCGTAGCTCAGAATGCCGGTGCCACCGAAGATTCCGTACGCGGCCCACAACAGGCTCGCCGGCAATGGCGCGTTCAACATAATCAGCATCTGCGTCAGCACGTATAAGGCCATGCCGATGCCGCAGAACGCATACAACGAGAGGCCGCGCCGTTCGAGACTACGCGCCGCCGCGCCGAAACCGACGCACCCCGCCATCATCGCGAAGCCGAGAATCGACACGAGCGCCGCCGCCTCGCGCGGCTCGAAGCCTTGTACATCGCGCAGCCATGCTCCGACCCACAACGACTGCATCGCGTAGAAAACACCCTGCGTAACGACCGAGAATGACGCGATTTTCCAGAATGCCGCGCTGCGCAGGATATGCAACGTACCCTTGAACTGCGCGACGAGGCTCGTCTGGCGATGCGCGTCGCGCGCGTCCGGCGCGAGCGTCCATTGCGCGAGCGCGACCACCACTGTCAGCACACCGAGCCCTACACAGACCGAGCGCCAACTGGAAAAGCCGAGCACCCACGTGAGCGGCGAACCGACCATCACGCCGCCGAACCCGCCGATCGCCATCACGAGTCCGTTCATCAATGGCAAACGCGATACCAGAAAATGCTGCGCGAGCGCCTTGAACGCGGCGCCCAGACACACGGACACGCCGACGCCGATCAGCAGCCGCCCGACCATCATCATGCCGAGACTATGCGCGGCACCGAACACCCAGATGCCGAGCGCGGCGAAGAGCAGCGTGACGGCCGTCACGCGACGGGCGCCGAAGTGGTCGAGCAGCACGCCAGCGGGAATCTGCGCGCCCGCGAAGCCGAGGAAATACAGACTCGTCAGCACACCCAAATCGGCGGCTGACAGACCGAGATCGCGCGTGATGAACGGCGCGAAACCGAGATTGACGCCGCGAAACACGTAAGAGACGAAGTAGCCGGCGGAAAAAAGCAGAAAGACGCGCAGTTGGGTCGACGACATAAATCAGGAAGAAAACCTGGAAATGGACCTCGAAAACCTGGCCCGAGGTTCGGACGGATCAGGACAAAACGGCGTCCCGCGGCCAACGCGGCCGAAGCACGAACAATAAATTAAATACGGCAAATCCGCAGGAATCGTCTTCCAATGAAAAACGCCGTCACCCTGAGGTGACGGCGTTGGATGAACACGGTGCGTGATCGGAGCGCAATCCATGCGCTGCCCCCGCAACGCATGTGGTCACTACCGTGAGAGCCGCTATTGGTCTATTTACCCTTCTTCTTCGCGTTGGCCACGGTCTTCGGGCGGCTCTCAGCCGCGGCCTTCGACGCCTTGCCGGGCACCGGGGCCGACACCTTCTCGACCTTGCCCTTGCTGGCGGGCGCCGCCGGTTTGTCAGCCTTGCCGCCCGGCTGGGAGACCTTGACGATGGCAGAGTGGCCGCGCCCTTTCTTCTTATCGTAGCGCGAATCGCCGCGGGCGTCTGCGGCATGGACGCCAATCTTCTGCACACTGCCGCCTTGCACATCGGCGGCGATCTTTTCGGGACCCGGCTCGCTCGGTACCGGCTTGCCGACCGGCACGTGCAGCACGACCACCTGGCCGCGCGAAACCTGATCGCGACGGGTCTTGTTCCAAGCCTTCAACTGAGCGACCGACACGCCGTAGCGCAAAGCGATGGCGGCCATCGACTGATTGCGGCGCACACGGATCAGCATCTTGCGCGTGTCAGGTACGTCGGGCTCCATCGCGAGCACCGCGCTTTCGGCGATGTCGGCGCTGATGTCCTCATCGTCGTCCGAGCCGCGCGGCACGACGATCGTCGAGCCCGGCTTCAGGCGCATGCCGACCGGAATCTTGTTCACTTCCATCAGCGTATCTGCGTCGACGCCGATCTTTTGTGCGATCGCCGCGGGTGTCGCCCGTGCGTCGACGGTGTAGGTCGTCCAGGACGACAGCGAGCCCGAGTACGTTTTCAGATTGCGCTCGAACGCGGACGCGTTGTCGAAAGGCAACAGAATCTGCGGCTGCGTCGCGCCGAGAATCACCGGCTTCTTGAACGACGGGTTCAGCGAGCGGAACTCGTCGGTCGACATGTTGGCAAGCCGTGCGGCGACGTCGACGTCGATATCGTGCGAGGTCGTGACCGTCACGAAGTACGGGTGGTTTGGAATCGGCGGCAGCGTGAGCCCGTACATCTGCGGGTTCATCACGAGGTTCTTCACCGCCTGCAGCTTCGGCACGTAGTTGCGCGTTTCGTTCGGCATGCGCAAGCTCAGGTAGTCGGTCGGCAGACCAGCCGCCTCGTTGCGCGCGATCGCGCGCTGCACGTTGCCCTCACCCCAGTTGTACGCGGCGAGCGCGAGTTGCCAGTCGCCGAACATATCGTGCAGCTTCGATAGATAGTCGAGCGCGGCACTGGTCGACGCGAGCACGTCCCGGCGCTCGTCCTGCCACATGTTCTGCTTCAGGTTATAGGTACGACCCGTGCCCGGCATGAACTGCCACATGCCCGCCGCCTTGGCGACCGACAAAGCCTGCGGACTATACGCGGACTCGATGAACGGCAGCAGTGCGAGCTCGGTCGGCATATGGCGCGACTCAAGTTCCTCGACGATGTGATAGAGATATTTCTGCGAGCGCTCAGTCATGCGCTGCACATAATCGGGACGTTGCACATACCAGTTGAGCTGCATGTCGACGAGGTCGCTCTGCAGGTCTGGCATCTGGAAGCCACGGCGAATGCGGCCCCAAAGATCGGCGTCCTCGCTCGTCAACTGATTGACGGAGCTCTGGTCGACATTGATGGTTTCTTTAGCGGTGGCGTTCTTGCGAAGTGCGTCGGCTACGGCTTGCTGGCTGGCGGGGTTATTGGCGGTATTCGTCGTCGGTCCCTGACTCGCGCACGCGGCGAGTGTCAGGACCAATAACGCGCTTAAGATAAATCGCATGAACGTCTCGGTTTCCACAAGGGCTGGAATTTGCAGCCGATAGTACGAAACGTCAACGTTTCCGTCAATTGGAAAATCAAGAAAAAAATCAACCAAATCTGGGGCTTGGCGAATTTTTCCGATTCATCGCGTGAAGAACTGCCGAATGCGCTCCGGATCAACGGAAGCGGTTCTTCCATTCGCGCATCAATGTGAAGGCCTTCAGCCTGTCAGAGACCGTTTCGTGCAATTGTGCTTCGAGATTCGACTGGATCGCCGGCACGTCTGCGCGCAGGAACGGATTGACCGCGCGCTCGTGCGCGATTGTGGTCGGCAGCGTCGGCTGGTGGCGGGCGCGGAGTTCGATCGCCTTGTCGCGCCACGCCTGCAGTTCCGCGTTGTGCGGCTCGCAAGCGAGCGCGAAGCGGATGTTCGGCAGCGTATATTCGTGCGCGCAATGCACTTCGGTTGCGCCGGGCAGCGCGGCGAGCGCATCGAGCGAATTCAGCATCTGCTGCGGCGTGCCTTCGAAAAGGCGCCCGCAACCGCACGCGAACAGTGTGTCGCCGCAAAACACGTGCGGCGTGCCGCGCGTATCGGCCGCCTGGAAATAGGCAATGTGTCCGCTGGTGTGACCGGGCACGTCGAGCACGCTGAATTCGAGTGCGGGTGCCGCGATCGTCACATGATCACCACTTTTGAGACGATGCGTAAGATGCGCAATCGCCTCGCCGGCGGGGCCATAGACAGGCACGTCCTGGCCGTTCAGCAGATCGGCCACCCCGCCGACGTGGTCTTGATGATGGTGCGTGAGTAAAATAGCGCTCAGCCGCCAGCCTCGTTGGGCCAGACAGGCGCGCACAGGGGCGGCTTCGCCCGGATCGACGACGACCGCATGATGTCCGTCGGCAATGACCCAGATGTAATTGTCTTCAAACGCCGGGACCGGCACGTACTCGAGCGCATTCATAGGCGACGCATTTTTAATATGACTGACCGAGCGATTATAGACTGGCCCGCCTGGACCGATTCGCCGCCAGGCCGCTACGTGCTCGACTGGGAGCAAACCCAGCTCGACCGCGTGGTGTCGGACGTGTTCGGCTATCATGCGCTGCAACTCGGCCTGCCGCAGCTCGACGCGCTGCGCGAAAACCGCATGCCGTGCCGCGGCCTCGTGCTCGACGCGGCGAGCGGCGCGAGCGCGCCGTACACGTATCCGCCGGCGGTACGTCGCGGCAGCGTCGGCGGCATCAGCGGCGCGGGCAACCCTGGCGGCGACAATCCAGCCAACGCGGCGCCCGGCGCGCCGGGTCCGCACGCGCCGGCCGGGCGCAGCGCGGTATGGTGCGACCTGCTCGATCTGCCGTTCGAAGCGCAAAGCGTCGACCTCCTAGTGATGCCGCACACGCTCGAATTCACCAGTGACCCGCATCGGCTGCTGCGCGAAGCCGAACGCGTGCTGGTGCCCGAAGGCCAACTGATCATCCTTGGCTTCAACTCGTTGTCGCTGTGGGGCGTACGGCAATCGATCGGCAAGATGACGGGCCGCCCGTTCGTGCCTTCGGCCGTCGACCTGATCGCGTTCACGCGCCTGAAGGACTGGATCAAGCTGCTCGGCTTCGACCTTGAACGCGGGCGCTTCGGCTGCTATCGTCCGCCGCTCGCGAGCGATCAATGGCTCGCGCGCTACGGCTTCATGGAGGCCGCCGGCGACCGCTGGTGGCCGATTTTCGGCGCCACCTACATGATCAAGGCGATCAAGCGCGTGCGCGGCATGCGTCTCGTCGGGCCGCTCAAAGTGAAAAAGCCCGTGCTCGCGGCAGGCCTCGCGCCCGCCGCCACCCCGAACACACGTAACCACACCGAATGACTCCGGACCACATCGACATCTATACCGACGGCGCCTGCAAGGGCAATCCCGGCCCTGGCGGCTGGGGCGCGTTGCTGCGCTTCGGCAACCAGGAAAAAGAACTGTTCGGCGGCGAGGCCAACACGACCAACAATCGCATGGAGCTGATGGGCGTGATTTCCGCGCTCGAGGCGTTGAAGCGCCCATGCAAGGCGATCGTGCACACCGATTCGCAATACGTGCAGAAAGGCATCAGCGAGTGGATTCACGGCTGGAAGAAGAAAGGCTGGGTCACCGCGGCGAAGCAGCCGGTCAAGAACGCCGATCTATGGAAGCGGCTCGATGCGCTCGTCGCACAGCACGAAGTCGAATGGCGTTGGGTGCGCGGTCACAACGGCCACCCGGAAAACGAGCGCGCCGATCAGTTGGCCAATCGCGGCGTGGCATCGCTCGCCGAGATGTAACGAGCGTGCGCGCATCGGCCAACGACGCGCGCCGCCCTCTTCGCCTTTTTTCTGCACTTTTTTCGAAGCAGGCTAATCCGACATGCGTCAACTGATCCTCGACACCGAAACTACCGGCCTGAACGCCCGCGGCGGCGACCGGATTCTCGAACTCGGTTGCGTCGAGCTGGTGAACCGCCGGCTGACCGGCAACAACCTGCACTTCTATATCAACCCAGAGCGCGACAGCGATCCGGGCGCGCTCGCGGTGCACGGCCTCACGACGGAATTTCTGAGCGACAAGCCGAAGTTCGCGGAGATCATCGACGAGTTCCGCGACTTCATCCAGGGTGCGGACCTGATCATTCACAACGCGCCATTCGACATCGGCTTTCTCGACGCCGAGTTCGCGCTGCTCGGTCTGCCGCCGGTGAGCACGCACTGCGGCGAGATCATCGACACGCTCGCGCAAGCCAAGCAGATGTTCCCCGGCAAGCGTAATTCGCTCGATGCGCTGTGCGACCGCTTCGGCATCAGCAATGCGCACCGTACGCTGCACGGCGCGCTGCTCGACTCGGAATTGCTCGCCGAGGTCTATCTGGCGATGACGCGTGGCCAGGAAAGCCTCGTCATCGATATGCTCGGCGAAGCACAGGCCGGCGGCGATATACATGCGCCGCGTGTCGCGTTCGACTCGCTGGAATTGATCGTGATCGCCGCGAGCGATGACGAAGCCGCCGCGCACGAAGCCGTACTCGACGATCTCGACAAGGCGAGCAAAGGCGCGAGCGTATGGCGTCTCGAACCCGCGCCAGCAGCTGATGAGCAAACTGCTTAAAAAAGACTAGACGAACCCCAAATTCCCTGACATAATCTCAATCTCTTCGGGTGGTTAGCTCAGCGGTAGAGCACTGCCTTCACACGGCAGGGGTCACTGGTTCGATCCCAGTACTACCCACCAGATTCTTGGTGTGTCGATCACCGAAGAAAAAAGGGCTTACGCAGCAATGCGTAGGCCCTTTTTCTATTTGCCGGCAAAAACATCGCTTGCGCAGCACGCGATTCCACTGGCTGTAGAACCACGTCGTTCCGTAGGTTGGCGAGCGCCCCGCACTGTTGCTATATTCGACAGACGGGCATTCGCCCGGTCCGGCTCTGTCCGGTTTCTCCATCTTGAACCATCTCAGGGAGGCGCCACATGTTCGCAGTGCATCGCGCGCTCCCTCAAATGGTCCCACGACCGTCAGCCCGTCCGCCGCGACCTTGAATGCCGCAGCGTCGTAGCTGATGCGCCGCCGTCCCGACAGGCGCGCTGCGTTCACTCCAGACAGTCCGTTGTTCCGCTGCCGTTGTTTGCCGCCGTATTTTTTCGCGCGTTCCCGCGCACATTCCGGCATCCGCTGGCTGTCTACCTTTTTTCGCTTCTGACTGGAACCTCGGCGCACTCGTACGGCGCCGGGTCGAAAGCAAATGGCCAACAAAAAACTCGACTTTCGCGGACAAGCCTTCAAGGATGTCCTCGGCTTCACCTTCCGTCACTGGGCACAACAGCCGTGGCGCATCGTCGTGATTGCGGCGCTCGCGCTGCTCACGGCGGGCGCGGACATCCTGACGCCGGTTTTCGCCGGACGTCTCGTCGACGCAATCGCGGCCGGGCCGGCGTCGTCGGCGCCCGTCTGGCATCACGCGCTCGAGGCCTTCGGCGTGCTCGCCGCGCTCGGGCTCACCGCGACGCTGCTGCGCCAAGGCGTGTACTTCAACATCATCCGCTTCACGCTGAAGATGATGAGCGAGATCG
The DNA here is from genome assembly GCF_040948665.1 of Paraburkholderia sp. BR14320. Taxonomy (NCBI): domain Bacteria; kingdom Pseudomonadati; phylum Pseudomonadota; class Betaproteobacteria; order Burkholderiales; family Burkholderiaceae; genus Paraburkholderia; species Paraburkholderia sp. BR14320. The sequence goes on along the minus strand of NZ_JBFPKG010000025.1, from coordinate 50,615 downwards.
CGGCACGCGCTTTTCATCGCGTGCAGCGCTTTTCGACCGACTGGCACGCGAACAGCTTCGCCGGCTCGACCGTGCGCAAGATCACGCGCGGCATGTGGGCGCTCGACCTGCTTAACGACACGCTGCTGATCGCGCTGCTGCCGTCGCTGGTGATGCTGGTCGGCGCGACCCTGCTGCTCGGCTCGCGCTGGCCGATGATGGGCGTCGTCGTCGGCATCGGCTCGCTGCTGTACATCGGCGTGACCGTGACGGTGTCGCTCGGTTTCGTCGCGCCGTCCGCACGTCTCGCGAACGCGTGGGACACGCGCATGGGCGGCGCGCTCGCCGATGCGGTCAGCTGCAACGGCGTCGTCAAGGCTTTCGGCGCGGAAGCGCGCGAGGAAGCGCGCCTCGGATACGTGATCGGCAAATGGCGGCAGCGCACGCGCCGCACGTGGGTGCGCGGCACGCTCAACGGCGGCCTCCAGGGCGGCATGCTGGCCGCGATCCAGGCCGCAATTCTCGGCGTGGCGCTGCTGCTGTGGGCACGCGGTGAAGCGAGCGTCGGCGACATCACGTTCGCGTTGACGATGTTCTTCATGCTGCAAGGCTATCTGCGCGACATCGGCATGCACATCCGCAACCTGCAGCGCTCGGTCAACGACATGGAGGAACTGGTGTCGCTCGAAAGCCAGCCGCTCGGCATCGAAGATCGTCCCGGCGCCGGCCCGATCGCGATCCGCAACGGCGAAATCCGCTTCGAGCATGTGTCGTTCCACTATGGCGCGCACAGCCGGCCGCTCTACGACGACTTCTCCATCCGCATCGCGCCGGGCGAGCGCGTCGGGCTGGTCGGTCATTCGGGCTCGGGCAAGACGACCTTCATCAAGCTGATCCAGCGCCTTCACGACATTTCGGGCGGCCGGATCACGATCGACGGCCAGGACATCGCGCAGGTCCAGCAGGCGTCGCTGCGCAGCCAGATCGCGATCGTCCAGCAGGAGCCGGTGCTGTTTCACCGCTCGCTTGCCGAGAACATCGCGTATGGACGGCCCGGGGCGAGCCGCGCCGACATCGAGCGCGCCGCGCGGCTCGCCAGCGCGCATGACTTCATCGCTGCGCTGCCGAACGGCTACGACACGCTGGTCGGCGAGCGCGGCATCAAGCTATCGGGCGGCGAGCGTCAACGCGTCGCGATCGCGCGGGCGTTTCTCGCCGACGCGCCGATCCTGATTCTCGACGAAGCCACCTCGAGCCTCGACAGCGAAAGCGAAGTGCTGATCCAGCGCGCGATGGAGCGGCTGATGCAGGGGCGTACCACGCTGGTAGTCGCGCATCGGCTATCGACGGTGCGCGCGCTCGACCGGCTGCTCGTGCTGGACAAAGGCAAGGTGATCGAGGAAGGCAGCCACGACGCGCTGATCAAGCGCGACAACGGCTTGTACCGTCGCTTGTTCGAGCGTCAGGCGCTGGAGTTGATCAAGGGTCACGGCGAGCCGGAACTCATGCGCGAGTCGGCAGCGGTCAAAGCCGACCGGGTCGACGATTCTGTCTGGCTGGTCGGCTAGCGTGACGCAGGCGTGCTCGAGGCGCCACGCTTGGCGCGCACCACCAGCCCGTCGCAATGGAAAGAAGGCCCGCCGCGCTACACCGCGCCGGCGGGCAGTCCGATGCCGCGCGCCATTCCGGTCGCCGCAAACACCATCAAAACCAGCAGCACGGTCTGGATCACGCTGAAATGCGCGTAGGAACGCGCCTTCTTCAGATTCGGCGCCGCGCCGCTGCGGATCGACGCGCGCCAGCGCATCAGGCCGAGCATCGTGGGCACTTCGAGGATCAGGATCAGCACCAGCAACGTCATCTTCACGTGAAAGAGCGGCTCGTGCAGGTAGTAGTCGGCGCCCTTCTCATAGCCGCCGAACACGCGCATCAGTCCGGTCACGATCAGCACCAGCGCGGCGATGCCCCAGCGTGAATCGGCGCGAAACACCGAACGCAGCGCGGCAGGCACCGATGCGCGCCGCAGCGACCACGTGCGCCTGAGAATCGACGCGAGCGCAAAGCCATAAGCAAGCAGATGAAGGGCGGCAAGCAACCAGCGAACCAGCATAGCGACTCCTGCGAAAGACGCGATACGATCGATGAGTGTCCCACTCGCCCGCCAGCAGGCCGGGCGCCTTGATTGCATTATCGACGAAGCTTCGCTTCGGGATGCGTGCAATGGCCACGCGATGTGACCGATAGCACAAAACGTGCAGCGTCAGACCTGGCGCAGCGTCGAGTCGAGCGCGCGGGCGGCGACGCGATCGCCTTCGGTCGTCAGCGCGGCGCGGAAAACGGTCTGCCGGTTATGCCCAGCGGCGGCCGGCGAATCCCACAGCAACTCGACCTTCGGACGAACGCCGAACGTGCTGCGCGCCAGCGAGGGCGCCGCGACCGACGGCATCGGCGCCGCCGACGCACCGGCCTCGCCCGCCGCGCCGAACGCAACTGCGGGCGCGGGCGCCGGCGTCGCGCGCGCATCGGAACCGCTCGCCCAGCGCACCGACAATTCGCGCGCATCGTATTGCCCCACCTTGCGCCGCTCGGCCCACACGACGACAGTGCGCGTCACCGGATCGAGCGACACCGCGTAGCGGCCGATCGCAAAACGCCGCGCCGCCACATTGGTGCGCCACAACGGCAGCGGCCGGCAGATCCACAAGACGATCGCATACAGCACCGGCGCAGCGACGAGCCAACCGTTGGTGGCCGCCACCGCCTGCATCGCGCGACGCCAGCCCGCGCTCGCGACGAACGCGCCGACCGACCACAGTGCAAACAGAAAGCCGAGGAACGCAAACAGGCGCAGCGCCTGACGCAGCCATTGCGGCAACGGATGGAACGGACGCTCGGCGACGGCGCGCGCGCCCGGCAGGAAGATCAGCAGGAACAGAAAGACGAGATTGATACATGCCCACGGTGAAGACGCCATCGCGGTCAGCGCGGTGGTCAGTCTCATCTCGGACATCGAGAAAAGCCAGCGGGCGGCGAGCACGAGACCGATGGCGCGCAACGTAAAAATCGTTCCGGCGCCGGGCGCGGCGTTCGCGCGCGTCTCTTTCGTTCTCGCCAAGGCATCCTCCTGTCGTCGGCGGCACCGCAGCCCAATTTGCGGCACGGCAATTATAGGGATATTACCGAGCCTGGCTCGTTCGCGCCGCGCGGAAACCGGTATTTTCATCGGTGCACCGACGAAAAACGCGGCGCGCATGCAACAACGCCCCGCCAGCAACATGCCGGCGAGGCGTTCAGAGCAGCGAGGGAAGCGTGGTTCCTGCCGCCAGCGTCTTATCCGTCGCGAAACAACCGCGGCGAATCAAGCGCCAATCAGCCCGCGTTGACTTCGCGCAGCACCGTGCGATGCTTGCTGCGCAGCAGGTCTTCGTAGACTGCGACGTAGTTCTTCGCCATCACCTTCGACGTGAAACGTGCTTCGAAGGCCTTGCGCACGCCAGCGCGAGGCAGCGTGTGCAGACGCTTGAGCGCAGCGACCGCGCTGATTTCGTCTTCAACGACGAAACCCGACACGCCATTTTCGATCACTTCCGGCACCGAACCGCGGTTGAACGCGATCACCGGCGTACCGCAAGCCATCGCCTCGATCATCACCAGGCCGAACGGCTCCGGCCAGTCGATCGGGAACACCAGCGCATGCGCGTTGCCGAGGAACTCACGCTTTTCGGCTTCGCCGATTTCGCCGATGTACTCGACATGCGGGAGCGCCATCAGCGGCTTGATCACTTCTTCGTAATAGGCACGGTCGGCCTTGTCGATCTTGGCGGCGACCTTGAGCTTCATGCCTGCCTGGCCGGCGATGCGGATCGCGCGGTCGAGACCCTTCTCCGGCGAAACGCGGCCGAGAAATGCGAGGTAGCCCGGCTCGACGTCGGGAATCGGCGTGAGCACGTTTTCCGGCAGGCCGTGGTAGACGGTTTGCAGCCAGTTCGCCTGTTGCAGCGGGATGCGCTGGTTGTCGGAAATCGACACGACCGGCACGTCCTTGAACGTATTGAAGATAGGCTGCAGTTCCGGCAGATCGAGACGGCCGTGCATCGTGGTCAGGAACGGCACCGGCTGACGCGCGAATAGCGAGAACGGGTAGTAGTCGATGTGGAAGTGCAGCACGTCGAATTCGTCCGCGCGGCGGCGCACTTCTTCGAGCAGCAGCATATGCGGCGCCATCACGTCGCGGATCGTCGGGTCGAGGCGCAGCGCCTGCGGCCAGAAAGCCTCGAGCTTCGCCGAGGTTTGCGAATCACCGCTTGCAAACAGCGTGACGTCGTGGCCCTGCTCGACCAACGCTTCGGTCAGATTGGACACCACGCGTTCCGTACCACCGTACAGCTTGGGAGGAACCGCCTCGTGCAGCGGAGCGATTTGAGCGATTCGCATATTGACGAACTCCTAGTAAAAAATCAGGCAAAAGTACTGCGATTGGAAAAAGCGACTCGCTTGCTCGCCAGGGCAGTCTGGCCGGAGATACCGGCGCGGGCCTGATTCTTTTGAGAAATCCAGCGATGGATCGCTTGGGTCACGAGCCCAGACAAGTGGATCAGCGTCTGCGCATGTGCGAGTAAACGCGCATGGGGCACCTACGTTGACAAACTGTCAGAAAATTTGCCGGGGCTAACGAGCACGCATTATCGATGCCCGAATTCTCGCCGGACCACAACATTTCAAAGTCTTTACGTTGTTACAAACGCGAAACACTTTGCAAACCCTTGTTTTCAAAGACAGTTCTACAGTATCGACGAGGTTAGGCGAGGCACGGGGTACCGACTCGATGAGCTCTCGCGCATCCAACGTTGCCGGTAGGCATTGCAAAATTGCTACGGCCCGGTTGAATGCAAACTGTAATTATATCTCGAAATTTTCCGCGATCTGCCCGAATGGTCCGTCGGCTGGTGTGTCGAGACGACGCAGATCGCGGAGGTCCATCGCGAAATCAATCGCGTCAAAGCCCGGATACACAGGGCGCAATCGTCTTTGCATGTTTACAATGCGAAGCATCGGCTTCACGGAGCGATGCTTGTCCGTGTGGTCCGCGCATTGCATGCACAACCCGCAACACATCGATCTCAGCTCAATTGGAACACTTGACTATCGCCCAGCGAAACGCCGAGAACGCAAAGCTCGCGAGCTATGCGCACCGGCCGCTTGCGTTTCTCTTCCGCTTTATCCGCCGCCATCCGGTCGCGCACGCGATCGTGCTGTGCAGCGTGTTTGCGGCCGTGGGCTGTGCACTCGCTTCGCAATACGCGATCAAACATCTGATCGACGTGCTCGGCGGTGGCCGCCATCATCCGGGGCCGTTGTGGGGCGCGTTCGCGATCCTCGTCGGCCTGATCGCCGCCGATAACCTGTTATGGCGGGTCGGCGGCTGGTTCGCCGCGCACACGTTCGTCGCCGTGACCGGCGATTTGCGGCGCGACCTGTTCCAGTACCTGAGCGGCCATTCGCCGACCTACTACGCCGAAAAGCAGCCCGGCATGCTGGCAAGCCGGATCACCGCGACCTCGAACGCCGTCTACACCGCCGAGAACACCACCGCGTGGAACGTGTTGCCGCCGTGTATCGCCGTGCTCGGCGCGATCGTGATGATCGTCTCGGTGAACCCGCTGATGGCCGCCGGCCTGATGCTGTGTTCGGCGATCCTGGCGATCGTGCTCTACAAGCTCGCGGGCCGCGGCTCCGCGCGTCACCATAATTTCGCGACCAAGGCGGCATCGGTCGACGGCGAGCTCGTCGACGTGATCAGCAACATGGGCCTCGTGCGCGCGTTCGGCATGACATTCCGCGAACAGCACCGTTTTGCGTCGACGGTCAAGTCGGAAATGGACGCGCGCCAGCAAAGCCTGCTGTACCTGGAAAAGCTGCGTCTGCTACACGCCGTGATCACCGCACTGCTGTCGGCCGGCCTGCTCGGCTGGGCGCTGTGGTTGTGGGACCAGGGCCGCGCGACCTCGGGCGACATCGTGCTCGTCAGCTCGCTCGGTTTCACGATCCTGCACGGCACGCGCGATCTCGCGGTCGCGCTCGTCGACGTCACCCAGCACGTCGCGCGACTCGCGGAGGCGGTGCGCACGCTGCTCGAACCACACGGCATGCCCGATCGGGACGACGCGACCGAACTCGTGCCGCAGGGCGGCCGCGTCACGTTTGACGCTGTCACGTTCGCCTATCCGCGCCGCCGGCCGATCCTCGATCACTTCGACCTCAATATCGAGCCGGGCCAGCGCGTCGGCCTGATCGGCAAGTCGGGCGCCGGCAAATCGACGGTGCTCGCGCTGCTGCAGCGCTTTTACGACACCCAGGGCGGCGCGATCAAGATCGACGGCCAGGACATCGCGTCGATCACGCAGGACAGCCTGCGTCACGCGATCGCGCTGGTGCCCCAGGACATTTCACTGTTCCATCGCACGGTGTACGAGAACATCGCGTACGGCCGCCCGGAAGCGAGCCGCGAGGAAGTGCTCGCCGCGGCGCGCGAGGCGCGTTGCGCGGACTTTATCGAAGCGATGCCGGAAGGCTACGACACGATCGTCGGCGACCGTGGCGTGAAGCTGTCGGGCGGCCAGCGCCAGCGCATCGCGATCGCGCGCGCGATTCTGAAAAACGCGCCGATCCTGCTGCTCGACGAAGCCACGTCCGCGCTCGACAGCGCGTCCGAGGAAGCGATCCAGAAGGCGCTCGACCGCCTGATGGTCGGTCGTACCGTGATCGCGATCGCGCACCGTCTGTCGACGCTGAACAACTTCGACCGGATCATCGTGATGAGCGCCGGCAAGGTCATCGACGACGGCTCGCCGGAAGAACTGCGTCAGCGTCCGGGCCTCTATCGCGACCTGCTCGCAAAGCAGTATGGCAAGGGCCAGACGCTGCATATCGGCGGCAAGAAGGTCGACGAACAGCACGTGGCCTGACGCCACGCAGGGTCCACGCGCTGCGCGCCGCATGCAAAAAGCCGCTCCAGGGAGCGGCTTTTTGCTGTCTGGCTTCGCGGCTAGCTTAGCCGGTCACGCTCTCGCGCGCCGGCCTCTTCCGCCCGGCGCGAGCCGCTCCCGTGGCCGCGCGCGCCTTCCCGCTTCTAGCGCGCTTCGCGCGATCGACGCCCTGCAGATCGCGCATGAAGTTATCGCGCCACACCGACACGTTGTTCTCACGCAGCTGCGCCATCATGTCGCGATAGCGCGCCTGCCGCTCGGCGAGCGGCATGTCGAGCGCCTGCGCCAGCGCCTCGGCCATGCCGTCGATATCGACCGGATTGACGATCAGCGCGCCGTCGAGCTCCTGCGCCGCGCCCGCGAAGCGCGACAGCACCAGCACGCCGGGATTCTCCGGATCCTGCGCCGACACGTATTCCTTCGCGACGAGGTTCATGCCGTCGCGCAACGGCGTCACATAGCCGACGTGCGCGGTGCGGAACAGCGCCGCCAGCACCGAGCGCTCGTATTGCTTGTGGATGTACAGGATCGGCGTCCAGTCCAGCTCGGCGAAACGTCCGTTGATCCGTCCGGACTCGCCTTCGAGCTGCAGCCGGATGTCCTGATACGCGTGCAAGTCGGCGCGCGTCGGCGGCGCGATCTGCAGGAACGACACCTTGTTGCGCTGCGCGGCCGTATGCTCGAGCAGGCGCTCGAACGCGCGGAATCGCTCGACCAGCCCCTTCGAATAATCGAGCCGGTCGACGCTCATGATCAGCTTGCGCGAATGCAGCGTCGCCTTCATCGTGCGCACCGGCTTGCCGCGCTCGCCCGCCTTCGCGAGCTCGGCAATTTCATCCGGATAGACGCCGATCGGATAGGCCGACGCGCGCAGCGTGCGGCCGAACGCATGCACGGTGAGCGGACCTTTCGGCGACGCGTCGATCGAGCCGCCCGCCTCGTTGATCACGTAGTCGCAAAACGCGCGCAGATCGGGGCCAGTCTGGAAGCCCAGCTGGTCGAACGAACACAGCGCCTCGACGAGCTCGCGATGCGGCGGCACCGTCAGCAGCACCTGCGCGGCCGGAAACGGAATGTGCAGGAAAAAGCCGATGCGGTTCTTCACGCCTGCGGAGCGGAGCGCCTGAGCGAACGGGATCAGGTGATAGTCGTGCACCCAGATCACGTCGTCTTCGCGCAGCAGCGGCAGGAGTTGCTGCGCGAGCCAGGCGTTGACGCGGCAGTAGCCTTCGAAGTCGTGCCGGTCGTAGTGCAGCAGGTCGGATCGATAGTGGAACGCGGGCCACAGCGTCGCGTTCGAGAAACCGCGGTAGTACTGGTCGTAGTCGCGGCGCATCAGCGGGACGGTCGCGAAGGTCACCGGACCGCGCTCCTCGAGCTTGATCTGCGGCTGGCCGGAGCTGAGCACGTCGCCGCTCCAGCCGAACCACATGCCGCCGGTCTCTTTCAGCGCGTCGTACACGCCGACCGCCAGACCGCCCGCCGCCGGGCCGCCCTCCGAAATGGGCGCCACCCGGTTCGAAACAATGATCAGTCGGCTCATGAAGCGCGATTCCCGATGCAGTATGTTGTTTTCGTTGAACGTCGCACCGGCGTCATGCGCCGCGCGCCGCCGCGACAATCGTTTCGAGCCAGTCGAGCAGTGACGACACCGACTCGACGCGCGTGCGCGCCATCGTTTCGCCCGCGCCGACCTTGATCGATAGACCGCCACGTTCGTTGACGACCGCGAAGCCCTTCTCGTCGGTCAGATCGTCGCCGGCGAACACGGGCGTGCGGCCGGTGAACGGCAGCTCGTCGAGGAACGCGCGCGTCGCGCGGCCCTTGTCGACGTCCTTCGGCTTGATCTCGTAGACCATCTTGCCGGGCTGCAGCACGTACGACGTGGGGTAATCGGCGACGAGCCGCTCGGTTGCCTCGCGCGCGACCGGCTCGCGGTCCGGCGCATTGCGGTAGTGCAGCGCGAGCGCCGCGCCCTTGATCTCGAGCAGCATGCCCGGGTGCTCGTTGACGACCTGCGCGAGCACCTGCTCCATGCGCAACAGGCGCTGGTCGTGAAAGCCGATGCGCTGCGTGTCGCCGTTCGCATCGCGCCGCTCGGCGCCGTGCAGACCAGCGACCGGTAGATCGGGCATGCCGAGAAAACTGTCGATGCTGTCGATGCCGCGCCCCGACACCACCGCAACCGCGCCATTCGTCAGACTGCGCAGTTCGCGCAGCAGATCGATCACGCGCGGCTGCACGAGCACGCCGTCCGGCGTGGGGGCGAGTTCGACGAGCGTGCCATCGAAGTCGAAGAAAAATGCCGTCTCGCTCGGAGACAGAACAGCCGGAAGTGCTTGCATTGCCTGGGTTCGCCTTTCAGCCATCTGGGGCCGGAAAAGTGTGCGCATCTTACCGCGCATCGGTCAATTTTTCGAGAAAGTAAGCCGGGACTCAAGCCCGGCGCGCCGTTTGCCCGCCCGCTCGCGGTGATTGCATTCAAAAGCGCAACGATCGGGCTTCGCCCGACTTTCAGCCTGCTGCGTCAAATTGACTCGCATATCGTGCGCCCGGCGCGCCCCGCGACGCTGGCGCCAATTTTGCGCTACAGTCGCTGCCACGCAGACCGTCGGCGTAATGGACATCGTTGCACCTGCCGCTCAATTTCGTGCCGTGCGCGAATCTTGCACGGCATGACGGGCGACGGTGGGCCTCCCCGCTCCATCGATTCGTGTGGCCTGCTCCCAATCGAGTCATTGAACCCTGCTTTGTTCCCGATCTTCCCGCCCCGACGCCCGCAGCCAAACCTGTCCCGCTCACGATCCGACCGGCCCATGCACCGGTTGACGAACGGGGTAGCACGCCGGTTGGCGGCGGCGGCGCTGGGCACGCTGGTCGCGCTCGTCACACTGACCGGTTGCACGCAGCGCGCCGAGCCCTGGCGGCTGACCAACGTGACCGGGCACCTCCCGGATCTGGACTTTACGTTGACCGACGACACCGGCCGGCCCGTCAATGCCGCTTCGTTCAAGGGCCGCACCTCGCTGGTCTACTTCGGCTACACGCATTGCCCGGACGTCTGCCCCGAAACGATGGGCCGTCTGATGCTGGTGCTGGGCAAGCTCGGCCCCGAGGCGCACAAAGTGCGCATCCTGTTCATCACCGTCGATCCCGCGCGCGACACGCCGCGGGCCTTGCACGACTATGTCGGCGCATTCGACGCGCAGCACGCCGAAGGGCTGACCGGCACCGACTGGCAGATCGAGTCGCTGGCGAAGCGCTATCGTGTTGCGTATCAGATGGAAAAGCGCGACCCGAACGGCAACTATGAGGTCACGCACAGCTCCGCCGTCTATGTGTTCGACAGCCAGGGCCGCGCGCGCCTGCTCGCCACCGATCACGACACGCCCGATGCGATTGCTAAGGACCTGCGCCGCATCATCGATGACCAATCCTGACTCTTCTTTGATCCCACTCCATTTCATCATGACGATCAAGCTCAAACCATTCGCTTCCCTCGCCCGCACGCTCGTGTTGTCTTTCGGCGTCGCGTCCGCCGCCCACGCGGCCGATGCTCACGCGATCAGCATCAAGGACGCGTGGGTCCGCTGGCTGCCGAACAACCTGCCCGCGGCCGGCTATGCGACGCTCGTCAACGCGAGCGACAAGCCGATCGACCTCGTTGACGTATCGAGCGACGACTACGGCGACGCGATGCTGCATCAAACCGTATCGAACGGGTCGACCCAGAAGATGGTGATGGTCGACAAGCTGACGGTGCCCGCGCATGGCCAGGTCGCGATCACGCCGGGCGGCTATCACTTGATGCTCGAGGACGCGAAGCACAAGGTTGCGCCGGGCGACACCGTGCATCTGACGCTGAAGTTCTCCGATGGCGAAACCTTGAGCGCACCGTTCGCGGTCAAAGCGCCGGGCCAGGCCAAGTAAGCGGCAACACGGGCCGCGGCCACCGCACACGCCACCGCCATGAACCTGCTCTACTGGCTCGATCCGTGGGAGTTTTCGCCGACCGCCGTGATCGCGTTGCTGATTCCCGCGATCCTGTTCGTGCGCGGCGCGCGCAAGGCGCGGCTGTCGTTCGCGCGGCGTCTGTCTTTCTGGTTCGGGCTGGTCGCGCTGTATGTCGTGCTGCATACGCGGCTCGATTATTTCTTCGAGCATGAGTTCTTCATGCATCGCTTGCAGCATCTGGTGCTGCATCATCTCGGGCCGTTCTTCATTGCGCTGTCGTATCCGGGCGCGGCGTTGCGCGCGGGCATTCCATTGCGCTGGCGACAGCGTTTCGTGCGGCCCGCGCCGCAGACTCCGCTCGTGCGCGGGGCGCTCGACGTCGTCATGCACCCGGTCGTGGCGGTCACGCTATTCGTCGGGCTGATCTATTTCTGGCTTCTGTCGCCGATCCATTTCATCGCAATGCTCGACTGGCGGATCTATCGCGTGATGAACTGGAGCATGGCGATCGACGGTCTGCTGTTCTGGTGGCTCGTGCTCGATCCGCGCCCGGCGCCGCCCGCGCGTCTGTCGCCGGGCAAGCGCGTGCTCGTCGTGATTGCGGCTATTCCGCCGCAGATCATCCTCGGCGCGTTCATCTTCTTTACGCCGCACGAGCTGTATCCGATCTATTCGATCTGCGGCCGCGCGTTCACATGGCTGAGCCCGATGCGCGATCAGCAGATCGGCGGGCTGCTGCTATGGATTCCGGGCTCGATGATGAGCGTTGTCGGCGCGCTGATCGCGCTGCGTCACTGGATGCGGCTGTCGGCGCGCGGACGCCTGCGCGCCGAGCGGCGCGCGAAAGCTGCGCGCGGGCTCACGCATGCTGCGTCGACGACCGCGAACGGGCCTCGCTGACCCGTTTACAAGAAGGTTGAACTGACCGGCTCGCGTTCAGATCGAGCGCATCCACACATGCGGGATGCCGTCTTCGTCGTGAATCTCCGAGACCGGCTCGAAACCGAACGCACCGTAAAAGCCTTGCAGATGCGCCTGCGCGTGCAGGCGGATCGGCGTATCGGGCCACTGCGCACGAATGTGCGCGAGCGAGCGTTCGAGCATCGTATTGCCGAGACCGATGCCGCGAAACGACGCAGTGGTCAGCACCCGGCCGATGCGTACGTCGGCATCCGTCGCATCGGGCAACAACACGCGCAAATAGCCGGCCAACGGCGACGGCGCCGCTTCTCCGCCGGTGCCATACGCGAGCAGATGCCAGGCTTCGACGTCGAGCCCATCGATATCGCCATACACGCAGTTCTGTTCGACGACGAATACCGCGCTGCGGGCGGCCAGCATCTCATAGACTTCGACGCTCGTGAGGTCCGCGAACGGCTTCCAACGCCATTCGAGTTCGGTGAGCCGCGTGGCGGCGGTGTGCTGCAAATCAGTCATCGGTAGCTTTCAGGGTCAATGCGCGACAGCGCGGGCAACGATCCGTAATTATGCCGCGCGTGCCTGGGTTGGGCCATCGCGCGGGTCGGCTGGAGATTGGCCGCGAGTCGGGCGCCCGTCAGTGCCGTTGCGCCGAGCGCGCCTTCGACGCCTGCTTGTGGCTATACATCGCCGCATCGGCCGCGGCGAGCAGTTCGGCGACCGTGCCGTGGCGCGTCGGCTCGTACGTCACCTGGCCGACGCTGAAGTGGATCTGATAGCCGGGCAGCAGCTCGGCATTGCGTTGGTCGAGCAGCTGCTCGAGACGCTGCGTCACCTCATGCGTCTCCGCGTTGCTGGCGCCGGTCAGCAGCGCGACGAACTCGTCGCCGCCGAGCCGCCCGATGACGTCGCTTTCGCGCAGCGCGGTACGCAGCACCTCGGCGAAGGCTTGCAGCGCGCGGTCGCCCTCCGCGTGCCCGAGCGTATCGTTGATCTGCTTGAAATCGTTCAGATCGAAGAACAGCAGTGACGCCGGCTTATCCATGCGCCGACAGACGTTCAGCGCGTGTTGCGCGAGCACTTCGAAACCGCGTCGGTTCGACAGCAGCGTGAGGTCGTCGAGCGTGGCCAGCTGGATCGCGGCGAGTTCCTGTTCGGCCATGCGCGCGAGGTCGCGCAGCAACGCGCGATCTTCGTCATCGAGCATGCGCGGCTTCGTGTCGAGCAGGCACAGCGTGCCGACCTTGCCGCCGTTCGCAACCTGCAGCGGACAGCCTGCGTAGAAGCGGATGTGCGGTTCGTCGATGACGAACGGATTGTCGTTGAAGCGCGGATCGGCGAGCGTGTCGGGCACCATGAAAATATCGTCGCCGAGAATGGCGTGCGCGCAAAACGACACGTCGCGCGAGGTCTCGCTCGCCTCCAGGCCAATGCACGATTTGAACCACTGCCGGTTCGCATCGACGAGACTGACGACGGCGATCGGTACACCGAACAGCCGCCGCGCGAGGCGGGTCAGGCGATCGAAGCGCTCTTCCGGCGCCGTGTCGAGAATATGCAGTGCGTGCAATCCGTCGAGACGGGCGCTTTCATTGCTGGGGATCGGAGGAACAAGCATGAAGTGAGGTCGGCGGGTGTCGGATGTTCTAGCGGGTAAGGATTAGTGTATAGCGGCATTCCGGCGCGTGGAATTGAGGAAACGGCCAGTCGTCCGGGCGGTCGACACAGCCGTGTACAGCCGCGAAATCCGCGCACGCGCTCAGAACACTGCTTGCACGGGTCGCGCGAGACAGTCGAGCAGGTTGTCGGGGCCACACAGATGCAGCGCGCCGACGACCACCAGCGTGCGCTCGCGCACGTCCAGCAATTCGTTCAGCCGCGCGGCCCATGCGCGATTGCGCACGTCGAGGATCGCCTGACGGATGCCGGGTAGATTGAACATCGGCGATTCGACGGCGATTTGCTGTATCGCTTGCAGATCGCCGTCCAGCCACGCCCCGTGCATCCGTTCGAGCGTGCGTTGCGGCTCGCCGCGATCGGCCATCAGCATGTCGAGCGCGGCGGCAATGGCTTCGAGCGGAATCGATTCGAGCGTGACGGCGACGTCCTGCGCGGACTCGAGATAGCGGTACGGCTTCGCCTGCGCGATCGCCGGGCGCAACATGCGCGGCTCGACACCCTCGACCACCTGCTGCAGCAGCGTCGGCGCGACGATCAGCGCGGCCCACGGACGCAGTGTTTCAAGCGGCGCCAGCAGACCATCGGTTGGCCATAGGGCCTGCAGTTGGGTCCAGGCTTCGTCGCGCATCAAGGGCCGCAGTTGTGCGGCAGCGGGGTGTGCGTCGGCTTTGAGGAACGGCAGGATCGTCGCTGGATCGGACTCGAGCACGAGCGTGTCAGCCCAGTCATAGGCCTCGGCGATCCATGGCGGCGTTCGACGGCTGATCGCAGGAAACAGATGCATCGAGCCTAGCAAGCGGACCTGGGTGCCGGTGAATTGGAAATACATGCGGCTTCAATGAAAGCGGGCGATGACGATGCTTGATTCTATCGTCCGTTCCGGATGCGGCGCGACGGCAGACTTTGTCCTTCTCCGCGAGCCGGACACGCCATTAGTCTGAATGCGCTGCTCATGTGTGAGCAGGAGTCAACCGCGGTAATAGCGATGCACCGAAAAATGCGGTCATGCCGGTTCCTGAACAACGTTCCCCTGCCCTCAATCAAATCCGCGCTCCATTTCTGACCGATTCGAAGCAACGTCTACAGCACGCGGCGGGATCGACCGGTCCTCTCGCATCGCTGACGACGGTCGGCAAAAGCTGACGAAAGAGGAATAGAAAAAAGAAAAGCCCCGACAAGTCGGGGCTTCTCTTTACATCAAAGACTGGAGGCGCGAGCCGGAGTCGAACCGGCCTAAACGGCTTTGCAGGCCGCTGCATAACCGCTTTGCTATCGCGCCGCAAGCGGACTGGAACCTAGACACGGGTTCGCAGATTTATCTGGTGGTTACCAGAAGAACCGAAGCTCTGGAAAGTTCAGAACGACCGGCCTTCCAAACAAAAAGGGAAGCGTTGCTTCCCCTGATGTATGGAGCGGGAGACGAGGCTCGAACTCGCGACCTCAACCTTGGCAAGGTTGCGCTCTACCAACTGAGCTACTCCCGCATTGAACTGCTTCACACCGCGCTGCGTTTTTTACTTCGCCAAACAACGCGATGCTTCGAAAACTGGAGCGGGAAACGAGGCTCGAACTCGCGACCTCAACCTTGGCAAGGTTGCGCTCTACCAACTGAGCTATTCCCGCGTCGTACTGCATTCACTGCTACTTCTTTGCTGCGTCTCCGGTGTTTCGCGTTGCGTGCATCGGAGAAACGAGATTATGGAGAAACGACTGAAACGTGTCAACCCCTTTGGCCCATCAGTTTTTAAGAAAATATTTCGCTCGTAGTAGCCCGGGGTTCGAACACACGTTTGCGTCCCCGCGCTCCTTCTGTTCACACCATCACGCGACACCACCGCGCTCGCGAATCTGCGGCCACGCGAGCTTCATGTAGTACAGCATCGACCAGATCGTCAGGAACGCGGCCAGATAGATCAGCCACAGGCCCCACACCCGCGTATCGACTGTCACGCCGGCGCCGAGCGACAGCGGACCATAGAACAGCAGCATCGGAATCGCGACCATCTGGCAAGCGGTCTTGAACTTGCCGAGCGAGTTCACCGCGACGCTCTTCGATGCGCCGATCTGCGCCATCCATTCGCGCAGCGCCGAGATCGCAATTTCGCGGCCGACGATCACGAGCGCGATCGCCGAATCGATCCGCGCGAGCTGCACGAGCACGAGCAGCGCCGCGGTCACCATCAGCTTGTCGGCGACCGGATCGAGAAACGCGCCGAACGCCGAGGTCTGATTCCATTTACGGGCCAGAAAGCCGTCGAACCAGTCGGTGAGCGCCGCCAGGATGAAGATCGTCGCGGCCGCGAGATTGCGGTGCGCGGGGCTCATCATCATGTCAGGCAAATAGAACACACCGACGACGAGCGGAATCAGCACGATCCGCAGCCAGGTCAGGAATATCGGGAAATTAAACGGCATGGGGCAGGCGCAGCGTCTGACGAGTGAGTTGCAATTGTGCCGTGTCGCAAGGCCTGCCACAAGCAAGCGGCCCGGGCATGGCCACGCGGGGGCGGCAAGCGGGCCGCGCCCGGCGCGTGGTTCGCGGAGTCGGCGCCAGCCGGCGCATCCGCCGCGCGACGCGTCAGCTCCGGCCAGCGGTCGTGTCGACAACAGCGCGGCCCGGCCCGTCGATTCAATGCAGTTGCCGGTAGATCTGCTCGGCAAGCGCCTGCGAAATACCCTCGACGCTCGCCAGATCCTCGACGCTCGCGGCCACCACACCGCGCAAGCCGCCAAAGCGCGCGAGCAGGCGCTGACGCCGCTTGGCCCCCACCCCTTCGAGTTCTTCGAGCCGCGAGGTCTGGCGCGTCTTGCCGCGCTTGGCGCGCATGCCGGTGATCGCGAAGCGGTGCGCTTCGTCGCGGATCTGTGCGACCAGCATCAGCGCGGCGCTTTCCTTGCCGAGTTCGAGCGGCGTACGGCCGTCCGCGAAAATCAGCGTCTCGAGACCGACCTTGCGCCCCTCGCCCTTCGCGACGCCGACCAGCATGCCGGTGTCGAGCCCCAGCTCGGTGAACACCTGCCGCGCGATCTCGACCTGCCCCTTGCCGCCGTCGATCAGCACGATGGTCGGCAAGACGCCGCCGGCCGCGGCGGGCTCGGCGGCATCGGCGGCGAGCGACGGATCGGCGGCCGCATCGCTTTGCGATTCGGCGGCTTCATCGCTCGCGTTCGCGGCGGCTTGCGCGACCATCTTCTCGTAGCGGCGCGTGAGCACCTGGCGCATCGCCGCGTAATCGTCGCCGGGCGTGATGCCGGTGATGTTGTAGCGCCGATACTCGGACGACTGCATCTTGTGATGGTGATACACGACGCACGACGCCTGCGTCGCCTCGCCCATCGTATGACTGATGTCGAAGCATTCGATGCGCAGATGCGCGAGGTCGTCGCACTCCATGCCGAGCGTGTCGGTCAGCGAGCGCGTGCGCGCCTGTTGCGAGCCCTGCTCGGACAGCAGCCGCGCGAGCGCGAGCCGCGCGTTCTGCTCGGCCATCGCCAGCCACGCGCGCCGCTGTCCCTGCGGTTGACGCAGCACGCTCACCTTATGGCCCGCCTGCTCGATCAGCACGTCGACGAGTTCGCGCGCCGGCGCGTGGCTGACCACCAGCACCGGCGGCACGCGATTGCCGAGGTAATGCTGCGCGATGAACGCTTCGAGCACTTCGGATTCGACGCCGCCAGGCGCGCGGCCTTTGCGGCCCTTCGCCGCCGGGCCGGATTCCGGGCGCCCGTCGGCGCCTTCGTCCACGCCTTCGTCGCTGATGGCGTCCGCGGTCGCTTCGGTAGCCTCGTCGAGCGCTTCTTCGTCACTACCATCGGTGTCTTTGTCTTCCGACGGCATGTCCTGCGCGATCGCGAGCGCATCGGCCGTGGCCCTCGCCGCTTCGGCCGACGGCGCGACTGCCTGCCCCCCCGCCGATGCACCGTCCTGATCGCCGTCTTCTTCGAGCCCGCCTTCCTCCGCCGTCAACGCGCTCTCCACGTGCGTGGGAAAGTACGCCTTGTCGCCGAGATGCCGCCCGCCGCGCACCATCGCGAGATTCACGCACACGCGGCCCCCTAGCGCGACCACCGCGAGAATGTCGACGTCGCTATCGCTGCCGACTTCGATCGCCTGCTGATGCAGCACCGTCGACAGCGAGCTCATCTGGTTGCGCACCGCCGCGGCCTGCTCGAATTTCAGCTCGCTCGCGAACGCGTGCATCTTCTGCTCGAGCTCCTTCATCACCTCGCCCTGGCGGCCGAGCAGAAAGCGCGACGCGTTGGCGACGTCGCGCGCGTAATCCTCTTCGCTGATATTCGCGACGCACGGCGCGGTGCAGCGGCCGATCTGATGCAGCAGACACGGCCGCGTCCGGTTGTTGAACACCGAGTCCTCGCAGGTGCGCAGCTGGAACACGCGCTGCAGGATCTGGATGCTCTCGCGCACCGCCCACGCGCTGGGGAACGGACCGAAGTACTGGTTCTTGCGATCGACCGAGCCGCGGTAATAGGCCATGCGCGGAAACTTGTGACCGGTCAGCTTCAAGTACGGATATGACTTGTCATCGCGAAACAGGATGTTGTAACGCGGCGTGAGCGCCTTGATCAGGTTGTTTTCGAGCAGCAGCGCCTCGGCCTCGGAACGCGTGACCGTCGTCTCGATACGCGCGATGCGCGTGACCATCATCGCGATGCGGGGCGACAGCTGCGTCTTCGTGAAGTAGCTCGATACGCGCTTCTTCAGATCGCGCGCCTTGCCGACATAGAGGACGACGCCGCTCGTGTCGTAATAGCGGTACACGCCGGGCAGATGCGGCAGTTGGGCGAGCACTTTTTTCGGCTCGAAGGTGTCGGGGGCGTCGGTTGCTTCGGGTTCGGTCATGCGGGATCGATTGGGGTGGGACTGTCTCGCGCCGCCTCGCCGCTTGCACCGATTACGTGGATTGCGCGGATTGCGCCGATTGCCCGGCACCACGCGCCGGGGGTCGTGTCGCGCGTCGTGCCATGCGGCCCGCGTGGCGGACAAACGGCGCGCGCGATCGCGAGCGAGGCTTTAGAATCGCCAGTTTAGAACATTCCGCGTTCGTTCGAACCCGCTCCGCGTCGCCGGAGTCACCGAGCCAGCCGAGCCGCCATGTCCTCCGTCGCGCCCGCTTCCGGATCACCCGCTGCCCCTGCCAACCCGGTCGCCTGCGATATCTTCTGCGCGGTGATCGACAACTTCGGCGACATCGGCGTGTGCTGGCGCCTCGCGCGCCAACTCGCGCACGAGCATGGCTGGCAGGTGCGCGTGTTCGTCGACGATCTGCATGCGTTCAAGAGGTTGTGCCCGTCGCTCGTGCTCGAGCGTGCGCGGCAGACGCTCGACGGCATTGTCATCGAGCATTGGCACGAGCCGTCTCACGCAGGCGATACGCTCGAAGTCGCCGACGTCGTGATCGAGGCGTTCGGCTGCGAATTGCCGCCCGTCTATATCGCGGCGATGGCAAAGCGCGCGCGCGCGCCGCTGTGGTTCAACCTCGAATATCTGAGCGCCGAGGACTGGGTCGCCGATTTTCATTTGCGGCCCTCGCCGCATCCGCGCTACGCGCTGAGCAAGATCTTCTTTTTTCCCGGCCTCGGCCCCGGGACCGGTGGCGTCCTGAAGGAGCGCGATCTCGACGCGGCGCGCGCCGCGTTCGAAGGTTCACCGGCCGCGCGCACCGACTGGTGGCGCAACGTCACGGGCCACGCGCCGCCGCCCGCCGACGCGACCGTCGTTTCCCTGTTCGCATACGAAAATCCGGCGGTCGACAGTCTGCTCGAACAATGGCGCGACAGCGCAAGCCCGATCGTGCTGCTGGTGCCCGAAGGACGCATTTCCGGCGCGCTCGCGCGTTTTTTCGGCCTACCGTCATTTGCAGCAGGCACCCATGCGATGCGCGGCAACCTCAGGGCGCACGCACTCGCTTTCACCGAACAGCCGGGCTACGACGCACTGCTATGGGCGAGCGACATCAATTTCGTGCGCGGCGAGGACTCGTTCGTGCGCGCGCAGTGGGCCGCCAAACCGTTCGTCTGGCACATCTATCCGCAGGCCGACGACGCCCATCTGCCAAAGCTCGACGCCGCGCTCGCGCACTACACGCGCACGCTGTCGAGGGACGCACGCGCCGCGCTCGGGCGTTTCTGGCACGCGTGGAACGGCGCCGGTCAGCCGGACTGGGCGGAATTCCAGCGCCACTATCCGGCGCTTAAGCGGCGCGCCGCCGCGTGGTCGGTCGAACTCGCGCAAGTCGGCGATCTCGCCGGAAATCTGACCTCGTTCGCAAAAACTCAGTTAAAATAAGCGGTTATCCAACGGCCGACGACGCAAGCGCGGCCCGATTCGAGCAACAACCCCATGGTCAGCCCGTCTGACCGGTCCCCTCGAAAAACACAGCACGTGTCCCAATCTCCTGGTCGGGCACGCGAATGTCAAAAAAGGGACGTATGTTTGGGCGTATTGCAGATCGGCGCCACTCGTGTACACGCCCGAACAGGGTAAAACTCAGGTAACGGACAGGTGGAAACGCCGGGGCATCACGCCGCGGATTTTCGCCGTGAGCCGGTCCCGTTTCACGCATCCGGGCTGCGGTCGCTTCGAGCGGCGCGCGGCAGGCGGTGGGCGAAACGCCGAAGCCGCTTGGCACCTATGCCGTTGAGCAACAGTTAAGCTATTTATCTCGTACAGGACAGTTTTATGAAGACCGCACAGGAACTCCGCACCGGCAACGTCGTGATGATCGGCGCAGACGCAATGGTCGTGCAAAAGGCCGAATACAACAAATCGGGCCGTAACTCCGCCGTTGTCAAAATGAAGTTCAAGAACCTGCTGACCGGCGCAGGCATGGAAGCCGTGTACAAGGCGGACGACAAGTTCGACGTCGTCGTGCTCGAGCGCAAGGAAGTGACGTACTCGTACTTCGCCGACCCGATGTACGTGTTCATGGACGCCGACTACAACCAGTACGAAGTCGAAGCCGAAATGATGGGCGACGCGATGAACTACCTCGAAGACGGCATGGCTTGCGAAGTCGTGTTCTACAACGAGAAGGCCATTTCGGTCGAACTGCCGACCACGCTGGTTCGCGAAATCATCTACACGGAACCGGCTGTCAAGGGCGACACGTCGTCGGGCAAGGTCCTGAAGAACGCCAAGCTGAACACCGGCTTCGAACTGCAAGTGCCGCTCTTCTGCAACATCGGCGACAAGATCGAAATCGACACGCGTACGCACGAGTACCGCAGCCGCGCCTAAACGGCGGCCTGCGTCACCCCGCCAGCGCCGGCGCCCTGCCGGCCTGCACCAAAAGCGCTCAATTTTTGGGCGCTTTTTCTTTTCTGTCGCGCCGTGTATGGTTTAGGAAAACTTTACCGGCAAATTTCTCAAAATTGCCATCGCGACATCATGAATTCGCGTCGCGCGCGCGCCAGGCCCTTGATCCATTTCATCCAGGCTTTTTGGCACGATGCCTGCTAGGTGGAGAGAGTTACGCGAGTACCGCTCAATATCCACTTGGGAGAGCCACCATGAACGAAGACATTGCTGAAGGTAAATGGAAACAGATGGTCGGCAAGGCGAAGGCCGCATGGGGCGAACTGACTGACGACGAACTGACCAAAGCCGAAGGCCGGGCCGACAGGCTCGCCGGTCTGATTCAGGAACGCTATGGCAAAACCCGTGAACAGGCGGAACTCGAAGTGCGCCGGTTTTTCGATAGCAACCGGGATTTCTGACAGGAGCAGTGAAGGAACTACAGGCGCCGGCCCGCGCCGCTCAAGACGCAGTGCCGGCGGCTGTCGTTTTTTCACCGTGCAAGGACCGTTCGTTTAGCCCTGTCATCGAGCCCCCAGGAGCCCACGGTGCGCGCCATCAGCGTTGGCGGCGCGCCGGGCATTCAACCCATTCATAAAATTGCGCTCGCCATGCCACACGCCCTGATTGTTGAAGACGATCCCAATAGCCTGTCCGGTCTGTCGGCAATCCTCGCCGCCGACGGCTTTTCAGTCGACACCGCGACCACGCTCGCCGAGGCGCGCGGCGCATTGACGCGCTTCATTCCGGACGTCGTGCTCGTCGACCTGAATCTGCCGGACGGCAGCGGCCTCGATCTGTTGCAGCATCTGCCCGCGCATCCGCCAGGCGGTGCGCTTCCAGTGATCGTGATGACCGGCAATGCGACGGTCGAGAGTGCGATCGAGGGGTTGCGGCACGGTATCTGGGACTATCTGCTGAAGCCGGTCAACATCCCGCGTCTGCGCAGCCTGCTCGCGCGCATTCCGCGGCCTTATGAGCTGACCGAGGAGGTCCAGGCGCTGCGGGCATCGCTGCGTCAACTCGGCCGCTTTGGTTCGATGCTCGGCCGCAGCAGCACGATTCAACACGTGTACGACACGATCGAGCGGCTCGCGCCGACTGAAGCCGCGGTGCTGATCTCCGGCGAGGCCGGCACCGGCAAGCAGATCGCCGCGCGCACGCTGCACGACATGAGTCGCCGCCGCAAAGGCCCGTTCGTCACCTTCGATTGCCGCGGCGCGGCCGCCGGCGGCCTCAATCGCTCGCTCGACAGCTTGTTGTTCGGCCACGAACGCGGCGCGTTCGGCGGCGCAGAGCAGCGCGAGCCAGGCCTCTTCGAACAGGCGAGCGGCGGCACGCTGTTCATCAACGAAATCACCGAACTGCCGCGCGCGCAGCAGGAAGCGCTGTTGCGCGCGCTCGATTCGCAGACCTTTATGCGCGTGGGCGGCAGCAACCAGATCGTGACCGACTTCCGACTGATCGCGTCGACGCGCAAGCCGCCGCGCGCGGCGGTCGCGGACGGCTCGCTGCATCAGGACCTCGCGCTGCGTCTCGAAGCCGCCGCGGTCAACCTGCCGCCGCTGCGCGAGCGCGGCGAAGATCCGGTGCTGATCGCACAGGCAGTCGTCGACGAACTGAATATGGAAGCGACCGCGCGCGGCACGGCCGAGGTCGCGAAGCAGGCGGGGCCGAACTTCCTGCGCGAATGCCTCGCGTACGACTGGCCGGGCAACGTGCTCGAGCTGCAGGAACGCGTGCGGCGCGCCTATCAGGCGTCGGGTGACGTGATCGAATCATTGCGCGCCGACGAGGCCGGCACGGCCAACGGCCGCGATCTTAACGGCAGCCGCGTGCAGGTGACCGTCGGCACGCCACTCGCTGACGTCGAAGAAATGCTGATTCGCGCGACGCTGGACGCGGTCGGCGGCACGCGGCATCGCGCGGCGTCGTTGCTGGGAATCAGCCCGAAGACGCTGTACAACAAGTTGCAGCGCATGCGCCTGAACTGAACGATTGCCCGACGGCGGTTCGGGCCAGTCGAAGCTGATAAAAAATGGCGCCTTGAATTGCTTCAAGGCGCCATTTCCATTTATGCAAAGGTACTGCGCACCAGTCTCTGCGCTTCGGCGTACCGTGGCTCGGCCATCAGCTTGCTCCACGTGAGCGCCTTGCCGCGCGGCCGC
Source organism: Paraburkholderia sp. BR14320 (assembly GCF_040948665.1). NCBI lineage: Bacteria > Pseudomonadati > Pseudomonadota > Betaproteobacteria > Burkholderiales > Burkholderiaceae > Paraburkholderia > Paraburkholderia sp. BR14320. The sequence continues at coordinate 27,615 of NZ_JBFPKG010000025.1, read as the reverse complement.
ATGCGCTTCAACCGCCGCAGCGATTCCTTCGACGGCGTGACGCGCAGTGCGTCGAGCACCTTCTCCGCTTCGTCCGGCTGGTTGCAGATCAGCACCATGTCGCAGCCGGCCTCCAGCGCGGCTTGCGCGCCTTCGGTCAACGTGCCGCCCTGGCGCGCGGCTTCCATCGATAGATCGTCGCTGAAGATCGCCCCTTCGAAGCCCAGCTTGCCGCGCAGGATGTCCTGCAGCCAGATGCGCGAGAAGCCGGCCGGCTTCACGTCGACCGCCGGATAGACGACGTGCGCGGGCAGCACCGCGCCAAGCGACAGACCGAGCCAGTCGTACGGTGCGACGTCGTTGCCGAGAATCTCGTCGAGCGGGCGTTCGTCGATGGGCATCGCGACGTGCGAATCTGCCTGCGCGAATCCGTGCCCCGGAAAATGCTTGCCGCAGTTGCTCATGCCGGCGAGCGCGAGACCGTGATTCAGGCTCTTCGCGAGCAGCGCGACCACGCGCGGATCGCGATGAAACGCGCGATCGCCGATCACCTGCGAATGCCCATAGTCGAGGTCGAGCACCGGCGTGAAGCTCATGTCGATGCCGCATGCGCGCAGTTCCGCGGCGAGGATGTAGCCGACCGCGGTCGTCACCTTCGTCGCGCGCAGCACGTCCTGGTCCCACAACGCGCCGAGCTTGCCCATCGACGGCAGCACCGTGAAGCCGTCAGTACGAAAGCGCTGCACGCGGCCGCCTTCGTGATCGACCGCGATCAGCAGATCCGGGCGAATCGCGCGGATCGCATCGGTCAGCGCGACCAGTTGCGCGCGGCTCTCGTAGTGGCGCGCGAACAGGATCACGCCGCCGGTCATCGGATGCGCGAGACGCCTTTTGTCATCGCGGTTCAGCGTTTTGCCGACCACGTCGAGCATCACCGGTCCGGGAGTGGTTTTCATCGAATTCCGCTGGAAAAGAGTCTGACGCAAAGACAAACGCGACCGACAGCGGCCGCGGTCAACATTTTTATTCGGTGGCCGAGTGCGCGGACGAAGCCCGCGACGCCGACGCCGCAAACGAAGCTTCCGTCTCGTCCGGCCGCTGCGTCTCGGCGATCACGAACGACACCGCGTAGTCGCGCTCGTCGCTGATCGTCACGCGCGCCGTGATGCCGCGCGCGTCGAGCCAGTCGGCCAGCTCGCCGGAGGCGACCACCATCGGCTCGCCGCTCGGCCGGTTCAGCGTCTGCAGCGCGCGCCAGCTCATCGGCCAGTGCATGCCGAGGCCGATTGCCTTCGAGAACGCCTCTTTCGCCGAAAAGCGCGTCGCGAGAAACGCGAGACCGCGGGCCGCCGAACGGGCGTGACGCGCGTGGTAGACGCGTAGTTCGTCGGGACCGAGCACCTTCTCAGCGAAACGGCCATTGGTGCGGGTCATCACCGCTGCGACACGGCTGACCTGAACGATGTCGGTGCCGATTCCGTAGATTGCCATGCGTGCGTCCGTCGCGAGATCGGGTTACGCGCGCGCGCCGAGACGCGCGGCGACCATGATCGCCTTCATCTCGCGCACCGCGTTGTCCCAGCCCGCGAAGATCGCGTGCGCGACGATCGCATGGCCGATGTTGAGTTCGACGATGCCGTCGATCGCCGCGATCTGCTGCACGTTCGTGTAGTGCAGGCCGTGGCCCGCGTTCACCTTAAGGCCGAGCGTCGTGCCGAATTCGACCGCGCGCGAGATGCGCTCGTATTCGCGCTGCTGTTCGGCGGGATCGTGCGCTTCCGCATAACGGCCGGTGTGCAGCTCGATCACCGGCGCGCCGGCTTCGTGCGCGGCGCGAATCTGGGTTTCGTCGGGATCGATGAACAGCGACACGCGCGAGTTCGCGTCCGCCAGTTGCTTGCATGCGGCGCGCACCGCATCGAACTGTCCGGTGACGTCGAGGCCGCCTTCGGTCGTCAGTTCCGCGCGTTTTTCAGGCACGAGGCACACGTCGTGCGGCTGCACTTCGCACGCGATGTCGAGCATTTCGGCCGTGACCGCGCATTCGAGATTCATGCGCGTTTTCAGCAGCGGACGCAGCTTGTGCACGTCCGCGTCGACGATATGCCGACGGTCTTCGCGCAGATGCAGCGTAATCGCGTCGGCGCCGGCTTCTTCGGCCATCAGCGCGGCGCGGATCGGATCGGGATAGGACGTGCCGCGCGCGTTGCGCAGCGTGGCGACGTGGTCGATATTCACGCCGAGGTCGATCACGGTCGGCGAAGTCAGGAAGAAGCTCATAAGTTCTGCAGGTCGATCAGGATCTGGCGGGTAGCAAGCGGCGCGCCGCCGAGATAGGTGTTGAGCAGGAAGCGCATCAGCGTTTTGCTTTGCGCGACGGTCTGCGCTCGATGGTAATCGTCCTTTTCCATATCGAGCAAGGTCTGTCCCGATACCACCGGCCACTGCGCGGGCCATTCGTCCGATGCCTCGCGCACGCCGCGCTCGGGATCGAACACGTAGCGGCCGTCGGCGAGCACGGCCTTGCGCGCGACCGTGCGGTCGAGCGCCATCGCGTAGCCGGTCTCGCGCAGCAGCACGCGTTCGAACGAACGCAGCACCTGCACCGGCGGCTCATCGTGCGCAAGGCGGGTCAGCGTAACGACGTAGTGATGGAACAACTGAGGATGCGGGTCTTCGCGCGCGCAGAAGCGCACCAGCAGTTCGTTGACATAGAAGCCGCACAGCAGCGCGTCGCCGGTCAGCGGCAGCATGCCGCCGACCCATTCGGCGCCGGTCAGCGTACGCATTTCGGATTTGCCCGACCATGCGAGCGACAAAGGCTGGAACGTTTGCAGCACGCCGCGCAACGCGGAGTGCGGGCGCTTTGCGCCCTTCGCGACGAGCGCGAGACGACCGTGATCGCGCGACAGCACGTCGATGATCAGGCTGGTCTCACGATACGGGTAGCTGTGCAGCACGAACGCGGGCTGCTCGGTGATCCGGTATTCTGATGTGGAGGTGCGCGGCGCGCGACGCGCCGGCGTTTTGCGCGGCTCGCCGTCGTCGGCGGGCGCGCCTTTCGCGCCTTTCGCGCCTTTCGCCTGAGCCGACGATTTCCTCGCGCTACGCGCGGGCCGCGACGGCTCGTGCTCCGGTTGGTCCGGAGCCTCGTCTGAATTGAGCGTCATCCACGCGTCATTCGTACCCATACGCACGAAGCCCGGCTTCGTTGTCGGCCCAGCCGCTCTTCACCTTGACGAAGGTCTCGAGATACACCGGCCCATCGAACAGCTTCGCCATGTCGAGGCGCGCCTCGGTGCTGATCTGCTTCAGCTTTGCGCCCTTCTGCCCGATGATCATCGCCTTGTGCGTGTCGCGATCGACGAGGATCGTTGCGAAGATACGGCGCAGCCGCCCTTCGGTTTCGAACTTGTCGATCAGCACGGTGCTGGTGTACGGCAGTTCGTCGCCGGTCCAGCGGAAGACCTTCTCGCGCAGGATTTCGGCCGCAAGGAAGCGCTCGCTGCGGTCGGTCAGGTCGTCCTCGCCGTAGATCGGCTCGCCTTCCGGCAGGAACGGCTTGATGGTCGCCATCAGACGCTTGATGTCGTCGGTATTTTTCGCGGACAGCGGCACGATCTCGTTGAACTCGCGCAGCGTGCTCATCTGCTGCATGAACGGGAAAAGCGAGTTCTTATCCGATACGCGATCAAGCTTGTTCGCGATCAGCAGCGTCGGCACCTTCGCCGGGATCAGGTCGAGTACCTTCTGGTCGTCGGGGCCGAAGCGGCCTGCTTCGATGACGAACAGGATCGCATCGACCGAGGTCAGCGTCGACGTTACGGCGCGGTTCAGCGAGCGGTTCAGCGCGCCGCTGTGCTTGGTCTGGAATCCGGGCGTGTCGACGAAGATGTACTGAGCGTCTTCGAGCGTGTTGATGCCGGTGATGCGATGTCGCGTGGTCTGCGCCTTGCGCGACGTGATGCTGACTTTCTGGCCGACCAGCGCGTTCATCAGCGTGGACTTGCCGACGTTCGGGCGGCCGACGATCGCGACCATGCCGCAGCGAAAACCAGTGGGAGTGGGAGCGTTCATATTCGGACTACGGCAGGTTCAGGTCGGCGCGCGCGACGCGCACGCCGATGGCAATCAATGGCCCGCATCGGCGACGCGCGTTTGCACCGCGCCGGCGACGCCGGGTTCGTGTTCGGCAGGTGCCGGGGCCGCCGAGACGACCGACGCGGGTGCGGCGGAAACGCTCGAAGAGCCCGTGCCCGGCGCGGCTTCGCGGTTACGCTGACGCTCTGCGCTACGGGTGTGTGACGGCGCGTCGGCTTTGAGGTCGGGGGTTTTGTCCGCTGCGGGCTTTTCGGCTGACTTGTCGACAGGTTTCTCGCCTGAGTGCACCGAAACCTTGTCGGTTCTCTCCGCCTTTTCGGACTTCTCGGCGCGTTCCGGCTTGTCATGTCCGCTGTACTCCACATGCGCGGCACGGATGACAGCCAACGGCGCACCGGCGGGACCTGGCGCGGCACGCTCGGCTGCAGGCCGTTCAACGGCTGACTTTTCCACGGCAGACTTGTCGGCGTGGGCTTCAATCGTGGCAGGCGCGCGCCCTTCGCCGCGCGCGCTCTTGCGATCCGGCGTGCGTAAATCCAGTGCGGCCTGTACGCCGGTCACGCCCGGCACGATTTCCTGCTCGGCGTTTTTCGCGGCGCGTGCGCTTTTCGACCGCTTCGGCTTCGCAACCACGGCGGGCGCCGCGGCCATTACTTCGTCGAGCGCCTTCTTTGCGGCCGCCTGCTCCGCCGCGCGACGGCTCGCGCCCGAGCCGGACACTTTGACGTCGAGCTTTGGCACCGTGCATTCGACTTCGAATTGCTGATTGTGCGCCGCACCATGGGTAGCGACGACCGTATAGGTAGGCAACGCAATCTTGTGGCCTTGCAGATACTCCTGCAGCAGCGTCTTTGCGTCCTTGCCGAGCGTACGGGGGTCGATGTGGTCGAGGATCGGCACGTAAAGGCGCTTGATGACCGTCTGCGCAGCGTCGAAGCCGCCGTCGAGAAATATCGCACCGAGCACCGCCTCGAGCGTATCCGCGAGGATCGACGGCCGGCGGAAGCCGCCGCTGCGCAACTCGCCCTCGCCGAGGCGCAGGCCTTCCGAGATATTGAGTGCCTGAGCGATCTCGTAGAGAGACTGCTGTTTGACCAGATTGGCGCGCACGCGCGATAGGTCGCCTTCGTCGAGTTTGCCGAAACGTTGGAACAAAAGCGCAGCCACCGCGCAATTCAGAACGGAGTCGCCGAGAAATTCGAGCCGTTCGTTATGCGTGGAGCTGTGACTGCGGTGTGTTAAAGCCTGACGCAGCAATTCCGCATTGCGAAATTCGTAGCGCAAACGGCTTTCCAACGGAGATAGAGGCATGGGCAGAGTATAACGCGGGCGCCTGACCCGGCGGAAACGCGGGGCGCCAGAGGAAAAAGCGTGGTGAAGCGACGTTACCGCGAGTTCTTAAAGTTGCATGACAACACGCCGCGACCGAGATAACCGGTGCCGGTTATTCGCGCGGCGTGTGATCGCTCATGAAGTGATCACGAAGCGATCAATGCACACGACTCACTGGAAGGAGCCGATGCGTCGCAGATCGCTGAAGTTCATCCAGATGAAAAATGCGCGGCCGACGATATTGCGTTCAGGCGCAAAACCCCAGTACCGGCTATCCGCGCTGTTGTCGCGGTTATCGCCCATCATGAAGAAATTGCCCGGCGGCACTTTGCAGATCACCCCACGTGCGTTGTATTGACAGTTGTCGCGATAGGGGAAGTCTTCTGCACCAACGATGAACGGCGGCACCGCCGGATTGTTCAGAATTGCGTTCTTGCGGCCGTCGATATCTTCCTGGAACTGCTTCGCATAGCCGAGCCGCTCTTCGTCGAGATAATCGGGCAGCGGCGTTTCTGGCACCGGCTTGCCGTTGACGGTCAACTTCTTGTCCTGATACTCGACCAGATCGCCCGGCAGACCAATCACGCGCTTGATGTAGTCGACCGATTCGTCTTTCGGATAACGGAACACCACCACGTCGCCGCGCTGGACCGGGCGGCCCTGCGTGATCCTCGTGTTGGTGATCGGCAAACGAAGACCGTATTCGAATTTACTGACGAGGATGAAGTCGCCCACCAGCAGCGTCGGCACCATCGAGCCGGATGGGATCTTGAACGGCTCGACCACGAACGAGCGCACGACGAACACCACCAGAATCACCGGAAAAAAGCTCGCCGTATATTCGAGCCACCACGGCTGACGCAGTTTGTCGTCGCGCAAACGCGCGCGCGTTTGCGCGGCGTTTTCATCGGCGAAACGCTCGCCGATGCGCGCCTGCTGACGATCGAATTCGGCGACTGCGGCTTCCGCGTCGCGGCGCCGTTTCGGCAGGAAAACCAGTTTGTCCGCGACCCATGCGACGCCCGTCAAAACGACGAGCACAAAAAGAATCAGCGCGAAATTCATAGGGTTCCGTTATTCAACTTATTTGTCTTCGACACGCAGAATAGCGAGGAAAGCCTCTTGCGGGATTTCAACCGAACCCACCTGCTTCATTCGCTTCTTGCCTGCCTTCTGCTTTTCAAGCAGCTTCTTCTTACGCGTGATATCACCGCCGTAGCATTTTGCCAGCACGTTCTTACGCAACGCTTTAATGTTTTCGCGCGCGATAATGTTCGAACCAATCGTGGCTTGAACCGCTACGTCGTACATCTGACGCGGAATCAGCTCGCGCATTTTCGCTGCCACTTCGCGGCCGCGATACTGGCTTTGCGAGCGATGCACGATCACCGACAGCGCATCGACCTTGTCGCCGTTGATCAGCATGTCGACCTTCACGACGTCCGACGCGCGGTATTCCTTGAACTCGTAATCCATCGACGCGTAACCGCGAGAAATCGACTTCAGACGGTCGAAGAAATCAAGCACGACTTCGCCCATCGGGATTTCGTACGTCAACTGGACCTGACGACCGTGATACTGCATGTTGATCTGGTTGCCGCGCTTCTGCGTACACAACGTGATCACCGCGCCGACGTAGTCTTGCGGCATGTACAGGTTCACGGTGACGATCGGCTCGCGCACTTCCTCGATCTTCGACGGCTCGGGCATCTTGGCCGGATTCTCGACCATCAGGGTCGTGCCGTCGCGCTGCAGTACTTCGTAGACCACGGTCGGCGCCGTTGTGATCAGGTCCATGTCGAACTCACGTTCGAGACGTTCCTGCACGATTTCCATGTGCAACAGACCGAGGAAGCCGCAGCGGAACCCGAAACCGAGCGCTTGCGACACTTCCGGCTCGTACTGCAGCGACGCGTCGTTCAGCTTCAGCTTTTCGAGCGAGTCGCGCAGCGCGTCGTACTGGTTCGCTTCGACCGGATAGAGACCCGCGAACACCTGCGGCTTCACTTCCTTGAAGCCCGGCAGCGGCTCGGCCGCCGGCTGGTTCACCAGCGTAACCGTGTCGCCGACCTTCGCCGCCGCGAGTTCCTTGATGCCGGCGATGATGAAGCCCACCTGCCCCGCCGACAGCGATTCGAGATTCTTCGACTTCGGCGTGAACACGCCGATATGTTCCACCGGATACTGCGCGCCGGTTGCCATCAGGCGGATCTTGTCCTTCGGACGCAGCGTTCCGTTGACGATGCGCACGAGCATCACGACACCGACGTAGTTGTCGAACCACGAGTCGATGATCAGCGCCTGCAGCGGCGCTTCCGGGTCACCCTTCGGCGGCGGCACTTTCGCGATCAGCGCTTCGAGCACGTCTTCGACGCCGAGGCCAGTCTTCGCGCTGCAATGTGTGGCGTCGGTCGCGTCGATGCCGATCACGTCCTCGATCTCGGCGATCGCGTTTTCGGGGTTCGCCGCCGGCAGATCGATCTTGTTCAACACCGGCACCACTTCGACGCCGAGCTCGATGGCCGTGTAGCAGTTGGCGACGGTTTGCGCCTCCACGCCCTGGCTCGCGTCGACGACGAGCAGCGCGCCTTCGCACGCGGACAGGGAGCGGCTGACTTCGTACGAGAAGTCGACGTGCCCGGGGGTGTCGATCATGTTCAGGTTGTAGACCCGGCCATCGCGCGCGCGATACGACAACGCGGCGGTTTGCGCCTTGATGGTGATGCCGCGCTCGCGCTCGAGATCCATCGAGTCGAGCACCTGAGCTTCCATCTCGCGGTCGGACAGACCACCACAAATCTGGATGATGCGATCGGCGAGCGTCGACTTGCCATGGTCGATGTGCGCAATGATCGAGAAGTTACGAATATGATCCATTCAGTGCCGATCAAGCGAAAAGGCGCGCCCGGACAATAGCGGAGCACGCCTTGTAAGTAGGTGAAAAACCTATCTATTTTAGCCGAAAAGCCCCTCGGCCGGCGCATCTTGCATAGCGCGGGCCTCAAGACGGCGTAGAGGAGGCGAGAAATTTACCGGGCGCATCGAAGCGAGTCGCCGCAAACATGTGCATGTATCGCGCGAATCACATGCCGCGCGGATGTAAATCAGGATGCCGCCGCGACACGCGACGCATGCGCCGCCAATGCTGCGCGCACTCGCGCTTCGTCGAGATGGTAGTGGCACAACTCGACGCCATCGCATACCAGCACCGGCACCAACTCGTTGTAACGCGCTTCGAGCAACGGATCGCTGTCGACGTCGATCACTGCGACTTGCGCCCCGAACTCGGCCAGCAACGGCTCGAGCGCGGCGCGCATGTCCTCGCACAGATGGCACCACGCGCGCCCATACAGCGTGAGCGATGCCGTCTTCGTCATTTCTGCGCGCCGCGCGGACGGACCGGCACAAACTGCGTGTTGTCGCCGCGACGAACCAGCAACGCGACCATCTTCTGCGAATCGAGGTGTGAGGTCAGTTCGTCGAACTGTTTCGCGCTCGTCACATCGGTGTCGCCAACCCGCAGGATGATGTCGCCCTTTTGGAGCCCGACACGGGCTGCCGGACCGTCGACAGCGTCGATCTGCACGCCGTTCTGAATCTTCAGCGTTTTCTGCTGGTCGGCGGGAATATCGCTCACCGCGATGCCAAGCGCGTTGGTCGCGCGCTGCTTCGGCGCCTGCGGCTTCTTCTGGTCCGCTTTCGCGACCTTATCCTGCTGCATTTCTGCGATCGTGATCGGCAGTTCGCGCGTCTGACCCTTGCGCCAAATCGAGATCGACGTCTTCGTGCCCGGCTTCGTATCGCCGACCATACGCGGCAGGTCCGTCGCGGTGTCGACCGAATGACCGTTGAACTTGAGAATGATGTCGCCCGGCTGCACGCCGGCCTTGTCGGCCGGGCCGCCCGGTTCGACGCTGCTGACGAGCGCGCCCTGCGCCTTCGGCAAACCGAGCGAATCGGCGACGTCCTTCGTCACCTCACCGATCGCCACCGCGATGCGGCCGCGCACCACCTTGCCCGAACTCTTGAGCTGGTCGGCCACGCGCATCGCTTCGTCGATCGGAATCGCGAACGAAATGCCCATGAAACCGCCGGTGCGGCTATAAATCTGCGAATTGATGCCGATCACTTCGCCCTGCATGTTGATCAGCGGGCCGCCCGAGTTGCCCGGATTGACGGCCACGTCGGTCTGAATGAACGGCAGGTAGTCGCCGGTGTCGCGTCCCTTCGCGCTGACAATACCGGCCGTCACCGTGTTTTCGAGACCGAACGGCGACCCGATCGCGACGACCCATTCGCCGACGCGCACCTTGTTCGAATCGCCGATCGTGATGGTCGGCAGATTCGACGCGTTGATCTTCACGACCGCGACGTCGGTTCGGTCGTCGACCCCGATCAGCTTCGCCTTGAATTCGCGCTTGTCGGTCAGCGTCACGTAAATCGTGTCCGCGTCGTCGACGACGTGCGCGTTGGTCATCACGTAGCCGTCCGCCGACAGGATGAAGCCCGAGCCCACGCCGCTGTTCTGTTCGGGGTCGGTGTTGTCCTGTGAATCCGGGCTGCCGCCGCTGCCGCCCCCCCCTCCACCACCGCCGTTATCACCACCGCGCGGTGATTGCGGTGACTGCGGCAATGGAATCCCGAAGAAGCGCCGGAAGAACTCCGACATATCGCCGTCGTCCATACCCGGCGGCAGGCCGCCGCGGGAACTACTGTTCGACACGCGCGTTGTCGTGCGAATGTTGACGACCGCCGGGCCGACCTTGTCGACGAGGTCAGTGAAGTCGGGCAGATTGGCAGCGGGAGCCGCCGATGCCATATGCGGCACAAGCGGCAAACACGCCGCCACCACTACGGCCGCGAGGAATTTGCGCACCGAGAAAGTCGTCATATCGTAGCAAGCCGAGGGATTTCAGGATTCGGAAGGGTTACTTCGGAGCTTTGTATTCTATGGCAGACGCGAATTGCTGCAATGTGGTTTGGGGCACCTCACCAAGCAGGGTAATCCAGAAGTCACCCTGACGCTTGACCAGGACGTGCGTCGCGCCGCTATCGCCTGTGCCCTCTTTGCGCGCGTTGTTCTCGACCGGCTCGACGAAAACCGAAATCGCCGCGAGGCCGTCGGAAAACACGGCCTGGTCGACGGGGATCGGCGGCTGCCCTGCCTCGCGCGACGCCATCGGACGGCGCAACTGACGGATGATATGGAAGCCCCGCACCGACGGATTGATTTGCCAACCCTGCGCGGCCATGTCGACCGGCTCGACTGGCGGACGCACGACCGTCCAGCCCGTGAGATTGCGGATGCCGTTGACGATGCCCGCCTTGTCGACCGGCACGCCGATGCGGACCTGCGAAAACGACAGTTGCTCGAGCACCTGGCCGCTCGGGTCGAGCGTCTGCGCGCGCAGCAGCAGACCGGTCTTCTTGTCGGCCCACAGCTTGTACGCGAACCGGTAGGCGTCTTTCGGATCGAGTTCCATCACGAGACTGTCGACGCCCGCGACGCGGTCATCGCCCAGCATCTTCGGCTCGTAGACGGACAGAACCTGCTCTCCGTTCACGGACAGCAGCGCGGGGAACGAATCTTTGTTCTGCCGCTTTTCGAAGACCACGATACGCCGTTCCGGCAGGAACGTGTACATGTCGTCGTTGTGGCGGAGCATTTTGCGCGGCTTACCGTCGAGGCTTTCGAGCTGCTCGAATTCGCCGTCCGTATGCGTGGAGTAATGCGCGATACGCGACGTCTGCACGAAATTGCCGCGCTGATAGACGAAGGCGCCCTCGTAGTTCTGCTGCTGGGCGGCCTGATGAATGCGGTCGAGCAGTTCCGCGGCCGTGCGACGGGCAACGACCGGATCGTCTTGAGCGAAGACCCGCGGTGTAGCGGACAACAACACAGCTGCACAGAACAGAAATGCTGGCAACCGCCCCCAGATAGTCGTTTTATTGAACCGCGGAGTCTGCATCAAACTATTGGCCCTGCGTGGAGACTGAGGCAGCGCGAATTACCGGCATCGAGCCTGCCATCGCCGGTTGCTGCGCGAATTGCTGATGAGCTTCGAGGTATTGGTCGAGGCTCGCGTCGCGAATGATGTTGGAGTCTTGCGCGGGCACCGAGGCCATGGCGACACGCTGCACCGGGTCGCCGTGCGACTGGAGCGAAGCGAGCTGGGCACCCGATCCACCCGGCACGCCCTGCAGCTGCGGCACGACGATCCAGGTCAATGTAGCGGCCGCGGCAGCGACGGCGAAAGCCGGCACGACCCGCCGGCGCAGCCCGAGCAGGCGGCGGGTGACCGACGCGGACGCGGCGGCTGGCGCCAGCACATGCGGCTCACTTTCGAGGCGCGCGGCAAAACCGCTCAGAAAGGCGCTGCTCCGTGCCGGGCTGACTGCCAGATCGTCGGAACGTAGCGCGTCGCCGATCAGGTGGTAGCTCGACCAGGCGGCGCGATCATCGCCGTCCAGTTCCGCAAAAAACTTGTCCAGATTCAGATGCTCTTCGCCGAACAATTCACCGTCGACGAAAGCGGACAGACGCTCGCCGCGCGAGCCCGCTTGCGATTGCATCGAGACCGACCCCATGATGCTCCCCATCTTCCAAATAACCCCGTAGTGACACCACTAATCCAGATATTGCACCGCTGCCCCGCCAAGCCAGCTGGACGCTCAGAGACGTCTACCAGCGCTTGCCCTCGGGTGTGTCAAGCAACGGTCGCAATTTTGCCGCAATGGCTTCGCGAGCGCGGAAAATTCGTGATCTGACTGTGCCAATTGGGCAACCCATCATCTCAGCGATTTCCTCGTAGCTCAAACCCTCAATTTCTCGAAGAGTAATGGCGGTGCGCAATTCTTCCGGTAAAACCGCCATCGCAGCATTGACCGTCTCAGCGATCTGCTTGCTCATCAACATCGACTCAGGCGTGTTGATATCCCTTAGTTGGTCAGCGTCGGAGAAAGTTTCAGCTTCTTCAGCATCCGCTTCGGTCGAGGTCGGCGCGCGCCGGCCCTGGGTGGCAAGGTAGTTCTTCGCGGTATTGACCGCAATCCGGTACAACCACGTATAAAACGCCGACTCGCCGCGAAACTGCGGCAACGCGCGATAGGCCTTGATAAATGCGTCCTGCGCGACGTCTTCGACTTCGGCGGGGTCCCGCACGAGACGCGAGATCAGCCGGAGAATCTTGCGGTGGTATTTGGAGACCAGAAGCTCGAACGCGGCCTTGTCGCCCTTCTGGACGCGTTCGACCAGCACCTGATCAATTTCTTTTTCGCTCACCTGATAAATCCGTTAACTATAGGGCGCATGGCGGGGGACCATTGTAGCGTCCCCCTCGTGAGGGCACGTTACTACGGTAACAGCGGTTACAGTCGTTACAGTCAGGCGCCGGCCGCACGCCGGCCCAGCACGGAAAGTTCGCGGAAAACAGTGGGCGGCAGCGCGTCGGCGGCGATTATCAGGGAGCGCGTACGGCCCGGCGGCACACGCATGAGGGCACGCCTCCGACCGCCCTCGGGCGCGAGCGCGAGCACCAGCAGACGGCTGCTCCACTGCGCGCAACCGACGATGCGACCTCGCGCGAGCAATTCACCTGCGCGGTTCCAGGCGGAAATCTCACCCATCGCGAAATGCAGCGCGGCGGGCTGCGCCGCGTCATGCCTCGCCGCGCACAGTGCAAGGACCGCTGCGACGGCGAGCGTCAACGCCGCGGCCGGCCACGCGCCCAACCGCGGTGCGAGGCAGGTATAAACGGCTAACGTCGCAATCAGCATGAACGCCCCCGCCGCGGCACGCATTCCGACAGAGCGACGCAACGCAATCCGCTGCGTCGTCGTGCTCAACGTTGCCGGTGCGGGGGAAAGCGCCGGCGAAGCCGGCGTCGTGAACTGATGCGTCACCCGTGACCAGGCGATCAGGCGCGCTTGATCACCAGCGTGCCGTTCGTGCCGCCGAACCCGAACGAGTTCTTCAGCGCGACGTCGATCTTCATGTCCCGCGCGGTGTTCGCGCAGTAATCCAGATCGCAGGCCGGGTCCTGGTTGAAGATGTTGATGGTCGGAGGCGAGACCTGGTGATGCACGGCGAGCACCGTGAACACCGACTCCAGACCGCCGGCGCCGCCCAGCAGGTGACCCGTCATCGACTTGGTCGAATTTACGACTATGTCCTTCGCGTGGTCACCGAACGCCCGCTTGATGCCGGTCGTTTCCGCCAGATCGCCGAGCGGCGTGGATGTGCCGTGCGCGTTCAGGTAGTTCACCTGATCGCCGTTGATGCCCGCGTTCTTCAGCGCGGCGAGCATGCAACGACGTGCGCCGTCGCCGTCTTCGAGCGGCGCGGTCATGTGATACGCATCGCCGCTCATGCCGTAGCCGCCGATTTCCGCGTAGATCTTCGCGCCGCGCGCCTTTGCGTGCTCGTATTCTTCGAGCACCATCACGCCCGCGCCTTCGCCCAGCACGAAGCCGTCGCGGTCTTTGTCCCACGGACGGCTCGCGGTCGCCGGATCATCATTGCGTTGCGACAGCGCGCGCGCCGCCGCGAAGCCGCCGATACCGAGCGGCGATACGGTCGATTCCGCGCCGCCGGCGATCATCACGTCGGCGTCGCCGTATTCGATCAGGCGCGAAGCCTCGCCGATGCAGTGCAGACCGGTCGTGCACGCGGTGACGATCGACAGATTCGGACCCTTGATGCCGAACTTGATCGACAGGTGGCCGGAGATCATGTTGATGATCGAAGCCGGCACGAAGAACGGCGAAATGCGACGCGGGCCGCGATTGAGCAATTCGGTTTGGGTGATTTCGATCATCGGCAGACCGCCGATGCCCGAACCGACCACTACGCCGATGCGCTCCGAATTCTCGTCGGTGACTTCGAGCCCGCTGTCCTGCATCGCCTGGATGCCCGCGGCCACGCCGTAGTGGATGAACGTATCCATGTGGCGCGCTTCCTTGCCGGGGATGTAGTCCTCGATATTGAAGCCCTTCACCTCGCCGGCGAAACGAGTCGAGAAGTTCGACGCATCAAACTTCGTGATATTGGCAATCCCAGACTTGCCGGCGACCAGATTGGCCCAGCCATCGGCAACATTATTGCCAACAGGCGAAATCAGCCCCAGGCCTGTAACAACAACACGACGGCGGCTCACGGTAACCCCTTTTTCATAGATGACAAAAAGCAAAAGCCACAGCGGCCACAGGAATCGCCCTGTGTGCCCTGTGGCTGTTTAAGTCGGCAATCGCGCGGAAAGTTGCGCTGTCAACATCGCTGGCTCCTGCGTGGCAAACGGCGCGGCGTATGGTGTGTCGATGGACACGCCCCATAGCGCCGACCCTGCGGGCGCCGGCAAGCGGCACGGCAGGGCGTCATGCGCGGCCCGTGCAGAAACGCAGGCGCGAATGACCTTAGGCCTTGACGTTCGCGCGAGCGTAGTCGATCGCTTGCTGAACGGTGGTGATCTTCTCGGCTTCTTCATCCGGAATTTCCATGCCGAATTCGTCTTCGAGGGCCATCACGAGCTCAACGGTGTCGAGCGAGTCGGCGCCGAGATCGTTCACGAACGACGCTTCGTTCTTGATTTCCGCTTCCGCAACGCCCAGTTGTTCCGCGACGATCTTCTTGACGCGCTGTTCGATATTGTCCATTACCCCTCCAAGGGAAAAGAAGTTCAAAAATACAGGTGCGCGCATTTTATCAGGTTTGACCCGGCAAAAAAGCGGCGCTTCGGGTTCCTGTCAACGCATGCGCCTCGTGCTTCTTGCAAACGCATCAAGGCGCGGATAGTAACTGAATTTGGTTACTGCATGTACATGCCGCCGTTCACGTGCAGCGTCGTGCCGGTGATGTAGCCCGCTTGCGGCGACGCGAGGAACGCGACCGCGTGCGCGATGTCTTCCGGGCTGCCGAGACGGCCGAGCGGAATCTGCGTTTTCAGCACGGTCTGCTGCTCTTCGGGCAGCGCCTTGGTCATGTCGGTATCGATGAAGCCAGGCGCCACGCAATTGACCGTGATTCCACGGCTGCCGATCTCGCGCGCGAGTGCACGCGTCATGCCCGCGACGCCCGCCTTCGCGGCCGCGTAGTTGATCTGGCCAGGGTTGCCGGCCGAGCCGACCACCGACGTGATGTTGATGATCCGGCCGCCCTTTGCTTTCATCATCGGGCGCAGCACCGCGCGCGACAGACGGAACACCGACTTCAGGTTGGTGTCGATCACCGCGTCCCAGTCGTCGTCCTTCATGCGCATCGCCAGTTGATCCTGCGTAATGCCGGCGTTGTTCACCAGCACGTTCAGCGCGCCGAATTCCTTGACCGTGCCGTCGATCAGCGCTTCGGCCGCCGCCGCGTCGTTGACGTCGAGCACCGCGCCGCGGCCGTTCACCCCGGCCGCTTTGAACGCCTCGGTGATCGCAGTCGCGCCGCTTTCGCTGGTCGCGGTGCCGATGACCGTCGCGCCCTGACGCGCGAGTTCCATCGCGATCGCACGGCCGATGCCGCGCGATGCGCCCGTCACGATTGCGATCTGCTTGTCGAGAGTCTTTTCCATCTGTCAGTCCGGATGCCCTTCAAATAGGGCTCATTGATTCTTGTTGATTCGTCTGTCGAGGGATGCTGCGCCAGCGCGGTCCTGCTTTGCCGATATCCGCTCGTGAAAGCGCGCTCAGCCTGCCGTCACGAGCTTCAGCGTTTCTTCCAGCGATGTCGGATCGAACACAGACGCGCCGACCAGATTGCCGTCGATGCGCTTGGTCAGACCCGCAAGGACCTTGCCCGGGCCGCATTCGATCACGTGCGTGACGCCCTGCGCGGCCATTGCCTGCACGCATTCGACCCAGCGCACCGCACCAGCCGCCTGACGCACCAGCGCGTCCTTGATTTTGGCCGGCTCGTTGACCACGGCGACGTCGACGTTGTTGATGACGGGAATCGACGGCACCTGCACGTCGATGCTCACGAGGTATTCGCGCAATTGATCCGACGCTGGCTTCAGCAGCGACGAGTGGAACGGCGCCGACACCGGCAGCGGCAGCGCGCGCTTCGCACCCTTCGCCTTCGCGACTTCGCAGGCTTTCTCGACTGCGGCTTTGTGGCCCGCGATCACGACTTGCGCCGGCGCATTGAAATTGACCGCTTCGACGACGCCCGCCACCGACGCTTCCGCGCAGACCGCGCGCACCGTGTCGTCGTCCAGGCCGAGAATCGCGGCCATACCCCCTTCGCCCACCGGCACCGCGGTTTGCATCGCCTGCGCGCGAAAACGCACGAGCGGCACCGCGTCGCGAAACGCTAGCGCGCCGGCCGCGACGAGCGCCGTGTATTCGCCGAGGCTATGGCCGGCGACGATCGCCGGCGCCGGGCCGCCCGCCTGCTGCCACGCGCGATAGGTCGCGTAGGCCGCAGTCAGCATGACCGGCTGGGTGTTGGTGGTGAGATTGAGATCTTCGGCGGGGCCTTCGGCGATCAGCTTGCCGAGGTCCTGGTTGAGTGCGTCGGAGGCTTCCTGAACCGTCTCACGCACGACTGCGTGATCGGCGAATGCGTTGAGCATGCCGACCGCCTGCGAGCCCTGCCCAGGAAAAACGAACGCGAATTTCATATCGTCCCCAAAATCTGTTTAATCGGATGTGGCGGCCGGCCGCGGCTGCCAGATGGCGCGCGGTATTACTCCGGCCGCGCGGGCGCCGCCAGCGACGCCCTGCGATACGCCGTCGCGCTCAGTAGCGAATGACCGAGGCGCCCCACGTGAAGCCGCCGCCGACGCCTTCGATCAGCACGTTCTGGCCACGCTTGATGCGGCCGTCGCGCACCGCGACATCGAGTGCAAGCGGAATGGACGCCGCCGACGTATTGCCGTGCTCGCCCACCGTGACGACCATGCGCTCCTGCGGCAGGCCGAGCTTGCGGCAGGTGCTTTGCATGATGCGGATATTGGCCTGATGCGGAATCAGCCAGTCGATCTGCTCGGGCTTCAGATCGGCTTTTTCCAATGCTTCGATTGCGACCTTCTCGAGCACGTTGACGGCGAGCTTGAACACCGCCTGACCGTCCATGTGCAGGAACGCGCTGCCGGCGACCACGCCGCCGTTGACGTTGCCCGGCGTGCACAGAATGTTCGAATGGCTGCCGTCCGCGTGCAGCGCGCTCGAGAGCACGCCAGGTTCGTCGGAGGCCTGCAGGATGACAGCGCCGGCGCCGTCACCGAACAGCACGCAGGTGGTCCGGTCGTTGAAATCGAGAATGCGCGAGAAGGTTTCCGCGCCGACCACGAGGGCCGTGCGATGCTGGCCAGTGCGAATCAGGCTGTCGACCGTCGCGACCGCGTAAGCGAAGCCGGAGCAGACCGCCTGCACGTCGAACGCGGCGCCCTGATTCTTGATGCCGAGCTTGTTCTGCAGCAGACAGGCGGTGCTCGGGAACACGAAGTCGGGTGTGGAGGTGGCGACGACGATCAGGTCGATGGACTGCGGATCGATGTCCGCCGCTTCGATCGCGCGCTGCGAGGCGATCAACGCTAGGTCGCTGGTCGTGACGTCCGGATCGGCGAAGTGACGCGCATGGATGCCCGTGCGCGCGACGATCCATTCGTCGCTCGTTTCGACACCTTGCCTGGCAAGACGCTCAGCCAGATCCTGATTGGTGACGCGGTTGGGCGGCAGACAGCTGCCGGTGCCCAGCACGCGGGAGTAGATTGTGGATTGAGCCATTATGCCTTCGAGGATTGCGCAGCGTAGGGCTCGGCCGGCTGGCCTGCGATCGGGCTTGCGTGACCCGCACCGCTTGCGTCGCGCGCCGCCTGTTCGAGAGAACCTGCGTTCTCTTCCATCGCTCGCGCAAGGCGCTCCAGCACGCCGTTTTTGACGGCATCATACCCGCGTTTGATAGCCCACTCAAACGCGTAGGCATCGGCGGAACCGTGGCTTTTGATCACGAGACCGCGCAAGCCGAGCAGCGCAGCGCCGTTGTATTGCCGATGGTCGACGCGTTTCTTGAAGCGCATCAATACCGGCAGCGCGAGCACCGCCATCACCTTGGTCAGCCACGAACGGCCAAACTCTTCCTTGATGATGTTGGACAGCATCTGCGCGAGACCTTCCGACGTCTTCAGCGCGACATTGCCGACAAAGCCATCGCAGACGATTACGTCGACGGTGCCTTTGTAGATGTCGTCGCCTTCGACATTGCCATGAAAGTTCAGTGTACTCGCACGCAGCAGTTCGCCGGCGCGCTTGATGATGTCGTTGCCCTTGATGACTTCTTCGCCGATGTTGAGCAGGCCGATAGTGGGCCGCTCTTTTCCTTCGAGCGCGGACACGAGCGCGTGCCCCATCTCGGCGAACTGCAGCAAGTGCTGCGGCTCGCAGTCGACGTTGGCGCCCAGGTCCAGCATCATCGTATAGCCGGTGGGATTGGGCAGGGCGAACGCGATGGCCGGGCGTTCGATGCCCGACAGCGTTTTCAGCACATAACGCGAGACCGCCATCAGTGCGCCGGTGTTACCGGCGGAAATGCAGGCTTGCGCCTCGCCTTCCTTGACGCGATTCAGCGCCACGCGCATCGACGAATCTTTTTTCTTGCGCAGCGCGACCTCGACCGGATCGTCCATCGCGACGACCTCGGTAGCAGGCACGACGGTCAGCGCCGGCAGATCCTGAGCCTTGAGCTTCTTCAGCTGCGCACGAATCGCACTTTCAATGCCGACGAGCAGCAACTGCGCATCGGGATGCGAACGAACGAAGTTGACGGCAGCGGGAACGGTCACGGACGGGCCGTGGTCGCCTCCCATGCAATCTATCGTGAGCTTTACTGTCATGGAGTGCGACGAATTTCAGACACAAAAAAGCGGCAGTTGAATGCCGCCTTTTTGCCGAACCGGGAAAATGTCAAGCGAGCCGATCGCTACGCGAAACGCCACAGGGCGCATCGCAGTCGACGATTAGTCGTTCTTCGTCTTGACTACTTTCTTGCCGCGATAGTAGCCGTTCGGGCTAATGTGGTGACGCAGATGCACTTCGCCCGTGCTCGGCTCGACGGCCAGCGGCGCTGCCGTCAGGAAATCGTGCGAACGGTGCATGCCGCGCTTCGACGGCGACTTCTTGTTTTGTTGAACTGCCATGACTAAAACTCCAAAAAATTTTCCGAATTCTAACACAGCCCGATACGGACTTAACCACTGGCCGAATGGCCAATGCGCCAGCATCGCGCCCCCTGCAACTATTCAGTGCTTCTTGCCGCCCGGTTCGTCGCGTTTCAAACTCTCAAGCGCCGCGAACGGATTGCGCCGCTCGCTGGATTGATCCGGCTCGCCGACATCGCCAGCTTCGTGGTGCGCGGCTTCGTCACCCTCCCCTTCACTGCCGTCCGCGCCCGAAACAAGGCTCTCGTGCACTTCAGGACAGACCTCGTGTTTGGGCACGAGCGGCAAGGAAAGCAGCAACTCTTCTTCGATCAAGTCGATGAGATCGAACTGGCGCGAGCCCACGATCACCTCGACTTCATCCTCGTCGAGCGGAAACTCTTCGGCTTCCGCCTCCGTACTGACGATCCGGTAAGTTGCATCGACGTTGAACGACTGCGAATACGGCGTCAAGCACCGCTGGCATTCGAGCCACGCGGCACCATGAATCGCCAGCCGCAGATAAGGCTGGGGACCTTCGGTGCCGTCGTCCTGCAATTCCGGCTGCGTCGTCCCTTCGGCCTGCCATGTGAACGCGGTGTCGCGATCTGGCGCTTCCGCCGGGACTTCGTTTAACATGCGCGGCAGTTGCGAGACGCGCACGACACCCGCGGCCTGACGCCCACTCCGCGCAAATTCGAACAGATCGAGTTCATGCGGGTCGGACAGACCTGCAGGTTTGCCAGGATGTTGAGTCATGTGCGCTCCTGCGTCGGCAAGCAAGTTGCCGGGGTGATTCGCGAAGGACGATCAGATCCGCCGCGAAGATAATCCGGTGTGCGAGGCAGCCAATGGCCGTTGCGCCCAACCTCGCCGAGCTTTCTTCGACCTTCCGGCTGCCGAAAAATTGGCGAACGCGCGAGACCCTTCAAGCGTAAGCATACCGTGAAAAGCCCAAAATCATATCCGTTTTGTCTTTTCGAGTCAAACACTTAAGCCCGTACGCACACGAGCCTCGCGCGACCCCGTACGACCCGCCTCTTCCGTTGCCCGCAAACCCATGTCAGATTCCCCCAAACGCCCGCCACGCCTGATTCTGGCGTCGAGTTCACAGTATCGCCGTGAGTTGCTCGAACGCCTGCGCGTGCCGTTCGACATCATCGTACCCGCGATCGACGAAACCCCTCTCGCCGGCGAAACGCCCGAAACCACTGCGCTGCGCCTCGCCGAATCCAAAGCCCGCGCGGTCGCCCGAGGCCTCGCCACCACCGAACCCGCTCTCGTGATCGGCTCCGACCAGGTCGCCACCTACGACGGCCTGCAGATCGGCAAACCCGGCACGCACGACAGGGCGCTTGCGCAATTGCAGGCGATGCGTGGTCGCGAGGTGCTGTTCCATAGCGCACTATGTCTGTTCGACAGCGCGACGAACAGCGCGCAGACCGTCGACGTGATCACCCGCGTCCGCTTTCGCGACCTGCCGGACGCGGCGCTCGACGCCTATCTGCGCGCCGAAACACCCTACGACGTGGCCGGCAGCGCCAAATCCGAAGGACTCGGCATCGCGCTGCTGGAGGCGATCCATTCCGACGACCCGACCGCGCTCGTCGGCCTGCCGCTTATCGCGTTATCGCACATGCTGCTCGCGGCCAACTATCCGCTTCTGGGTGCATGATGACCGGTACGCTCTATCTGATTCCGAACACGCTCGGCGAAGGCGACGCAAGCGCACTGGAGCTGGTACTGCCCGCGCCCGTGCGCGCCCGTGCGGCGTCGCTTCACTATTACATTGGCGAAAACGCGAAAACCACGCGCGCGTTCCTGAAAAAAGTCGGCACCGAACGGCCGATTCAGGAGATCGAGATTCGCGAACTGAACGTCAATACGCCGGCTGGGGAAATCGACAAGCTGCTCGCGCCGCTGCTCTCGGGCACGGACGCTGGCCTCGTCTCCGAGGCTGGCTGCCCGGCAGTCGCGGACCCGGGCGCGCTACTTGTGCGACGCGCGCACGAGCGCGGCGTGAAGGTCGTGCCGCTGGTCGGACCGAGTTCGATCCTGCTCGCGCTTATGGCGTCGGGGCTGAACGGCCAAAGCTTCGCGTTTCACGGATACCTGCCCGTCGACGCGGCCGAGCGCGCCAAACGTCTGCGCGATCTCGAGCAGCAGTCGCGCAAGAGCAAGCAAACGCAGATCTTCATCGAAACGCCGTACCGGAATCGCGCGTTGCTCGATACGTTGCTCACGACCTGCGCGCCGTCGACGCTCCTGTGCGTGGCCGCCGATCTGACGCTGCCGAGCGAAGTCATCGCAAGCCGGAGCGTTGCGGACTGGAAAAAGAAGCCGGGGATCGAACTCCATAAGCGGCCGGCGATTTTTCTGATTCTGGCGGCCTGAGCGCGGCCCCGGCCGGGCGGCGAACAGCAGGCCGCCCCGAAGCCTGCACGCAAGACAAAGCCCGCGCGATCGGCCAAGCCGACCCGCGGGCTTCTTTCCTTACTGCGGGTTCAACGCAGGTTCATTTTCGCGCCGAGCGCCATCGCCCGAACCGCGCCGGCGCCCACCGCGGCGCCGAATTTGCGCGCAACGCGATCCGTGATGCTCTCTTTTACCGTGTAATCGACGATATCCGGTGCCTTGAAGATCTCTCGCGCAACGTAATCCGCATTGCCCAAACCGTCCGCGAGGCCCAATTCGACGCTCTTCTGCCCCGTCCAAAACAGACCCGAGAACATGTCCGGTGTCTCATGCAGACGCTTGCCGCGCCCCTGACGCACGGCGTCGATGAACTGCGCGTGGATCTGATCGAGCAAAACCTGCGCATGTTCGTCCATCTTCGGCGTCTCAGGCGAGAACGGATCAAAAAACCCCTTGTTCTCTCCCGAGGTGTGCAGCCGGCGCTGAATCCCCAGCTTGTCCATCAGACCAGTGAAACCGAAGCTGTCCATCAAAACGCCGATCGAACCGACGATGCTCGCCTTGTCGACATAAATCTTCTCCGCGGCCGCGGCCGCGTAGTAACCGCCGGACGCGCACATATCCCCAACTACGACATACAGCGGAATAGACGGATATTTCCCGCGCAAACGCCGAACTTCGCTGTTGATAATGCCCGCCTGGACCGGACTGCCGCCCGGGCTATTGCAATAGAGAATCACCCCCGCGGTATTGGAATCTTCGAATGCGGAATCGAGGGCAGTGTTGATATCTTCTGCGTTCGCGTTCGTATCCGTCGAGATCTCACCGTCAAGCGACACCATCGCCGTATGCCGGCCGGTAGTGGCGACCCGCTCGCCCGAAAAACTCAGCACACCCCACACTACCAGTGCGAGGACTCCGAGGAACAGGAAGCGGAAAAAAATCCGCCAGCGCCGCGCGGCGCGTTGCTCATTGATCGCGGCGAGCGCGATGCGCTCGAGAGCGGCACGCTCCCAGCCGGGCCGGTCGGCGGGCGCACCCGAGCGTCCTCCTGAGGCAGGGTCCTTTCCGGGGGTCAAATTGTCGGACATGCGGACAGTGGATAAATTGGAGAGGAAATCAGCGCGTGACGGGCAGCAATTCGCCGTCAGGCAACCAGAATACGGCACGGCCCTCAGGCGTATCGCGTTCCTCGACCTGCAGGGCACGCAATCTGCCTCCACGACATGGACCACCGACGCATTTGCCGGTATCCGGCACGTAAATCGCGCCATGTGTCGCGCACATCAAGTATAAGCCGGACGATTCGAAGAACTGCCCTTCCTGCCAGTCGAGTTCCATCGGCACGTGAGCGCAGCGGTTCAGATAGCCGTAGGCGCGGCCATCATAGCGGACGAAAAACACCACGGCATCCTGCCCGCCGAGCCGCGCGTCGCGCCTGATGCCTTCGCCACCGTCGACCAGTTCCTCTGCCGCGCAAATGCGCACCGCCTGCGCAGCCGCGGCCGTCGCAGCATTCACGCCGTCGGCGCTCATGCGTTCTCCCGCAGCCAGCTGGACAAATCGCTGATGCTCGAAGCAACGAACTTCGGCGACATCGCATTCAGCGAATTCGCCGGATGCGCGCCGTAAGTCACGCCGATGCCCGCCACGCCGGCGTTGAGCGCCATCTGCAAGTCGTGCGTCGTATCGCCGATCATGACCGTGCGCGCCGTATCCTGCCCCAACTCACGGGTAAGCTCGTGCAGCATTGCCGGATGGGGCTTCGAGAAGGTTTCGTCAGCGCAACGCGTGCCGTCGAACAGGCTCGTCAGACGTGCCTGATCGAGCGCGCGATTGAGCCCGACGCGACTCTTGCCGGTGGCGACCGCGAGCAGATAGCCGACATCGCGCAACTCCTGGAGCATCTCGCGCACGCCGGGGAATAGCTCGGTGGTCTGATCCTTTACCAGAAAATGAAAGCGGTAACGCTCAGAAAGCCGCGAATAGTCGGCCGGATCGAGCGTCGGCGCGGCGATCTGCAGTGCGTCGCGCAGGCCTAGGCCGATCACATAGCTCGCGGCTTCGTCGGCGGGTACCGGCAGGCCGAGATCGCGACACGCTGCCTGGATGCTGCGCGTGATATGCGCGGTCGAATCCATCAGCGTGCCATCCCAGTCAAACACGATCAGGTCAAATTGCTCTCTAGCCATGCAAGGTCGTCTCCGGGTTGGACCCAGTGCGTAGTTCGTTGAGTTGTTCTATAAAGCCGCGGCAGTCGGCCGGCAGCGGCGCCTCGATTTGCAACGGCGCGCCGGTGGCCGGATGCGTGAGCTTGAGCCGGTAAGCGTGCAGAAACATACGCTTGATCCCGGGCTTCGCGTTCGCGCGGGCAAGAGCCTTGTTAAGCGCGAAATCACCGTATTTGGCGTCGCCGACGATCGGTAGTGCCAGATGCTGCAAATGCACGCGAATCTGGTGCGTGCGCCCCGTCTTCAGTTCTGCCTCCAACAGCGCGTATTCCGGCCAGCGGTCGACCAGATTGAAGATCGTGTGCGAAGCGAGCCCATCGGCCTGCACGCGCACGCGGCGCTCGCCGTCGGCGGTCAGGTACTTGTGCAGCGGCTCCTTCACCGCTCGACGGCGCCCCCAGTCGCTTGCCCATTCGCCGTGCACGCACGCGTAGTAGCGCTTGTCCATCCGGTTGTCGCGGATCTGCTCGTGCAGATTGACGAGCGCCGCGCGCTTCTTCGCAAGCATCAGGATGCCCGAGGTCTCGCGATCCAGCCGGTGCACGAGTTCGAGAAACTTCGCCTGGGGCCGGGCCTCGCGCATCTGCTCGATCACGCCGAACGCAACTCCGCTGCCGCCGTGGACCGCGACGCCGGCTGGCTTATCGATCACCAGCAAATGCTCGTCTTCGAACAGAATGCGAAAGCCCGCCGCGGGCACGGGCACCTGGGCTACGGCCTGATTCGGCTGGGCGACGCGGATCGGCGGCACACGCACCAGATCGCCCAGTTCGAGCCGGTATTGCGCATCGATCCGGCCCTTGTTGACGCGCACTTCGCCGCTACGCAGGATGCGGTAAATATGGCTTTTCGGCACGCCCTTGCAGACGCGCAGCAGGAAATTATCGATGCGCTGACCAGCCGATCGGTCGTCGATCTCGATCAGCGAAACCTGGTCGCCTGAAACCGAGCCTTCGACCGCGCCTGCAACCGATCTCTGGGATGTTTTGCCTAACTCTTTCATTCTGAATATAATTTGCCCAGCAGTCCGCGACGGCCGGCGCAGTGTCCGCACAGCGTACGGAATGCGAGTGGATTGCGCGAGCGCAAGCGATAAACCGTTATTTTACTTGCGCCGGGGTCTGGTTGCTCGCCCTGAAAATGAGATGCAACAAGTTGCACGCACGAAGTCAGCCCCCGGCAGGGACGGCGCCCGCAGGCGCGTTCGGCCAAGGTCGGCTTCGACGGTAACGGAATTTTGGTAAAAAAGAATTTAGCTTCCAGCTTCGTGATCCGGGTGGTATGACGCCCTGCTGGACGAAGCTGCAAGTCGCGAAAATACGGCGTGCGCCCGAGGCGTCTTGTAGAAAGTACAAGACATGGCGACGTCAAAAGAAAGGCGAGACACCCCCAGCAGGAAAAGACGCGCCGCCTGCGCGAACTTCCCGTTGCGGCATGACCGCGGACTTCGGCCCTTCGCTCGTGCGCCCAGTTGGCGCGCCGGCTTCACAGGACGAAGACTTATGAAGGTCTGCTGGCTAAACGCGGCGTGTCAGGCCATGATTTGAAGCCGTGTTCGCATGTGCCCTGCGGCACCGTGCCCATCTTTTAATCGGGCCGGGCCCTCTCAGGCAATTCTCCCGCCATCTTTCCCGCTCCAGCGTGCTTGTGAAAACACAATAAGACGCGGCACGCCTGCCCTTTACGCTCTCGCGACTGACAACCGCGCAGCCGGGTCGGCGAGGCCGCTCTGGAGCCGTTCAATGAAACGAATGTTGTTCAATGCGACGCAGCAGGAAGAACTGCGCGTCGCCATCGTCGATGGGCAAAAACTCATCGACATTGACATCGAAACCGCCGGGCGCGAACAGCGCAAAGGCAATATTTACAAGGGCATCATCACGCGCATCGAGCCGTCGCTCGAGGCCTGCTTCGTCAACTACGGCGAAGACCGCCACGGCTTCCTGCCGTTCAAGGAAGTCGCCCGCCAGTACTTCCGCGAAGGCGTCGACATGCGTTCCGCACGCATCCAGGACGCGCTGAAGGAAGGTCAGGAACTGATCGTCCAGGTCGAAAAGGAAGAACGCGGCAACAAGGGCGCGGCCCTGACCACGTTCATCTCGCTCGCCGGCCGCTATCTGGTGCTGATGCCGAATAACCCGCGTGGCGGCGGCGTGTCGCGCCGGATCGAAGGCGACGACCGTCAGGAACTGCGCGAAACCATGGCGCAGCTGCAACTGCCGGAAGGCATGAGCATCATCGCGCGCACGGCTGGTATCGGCCGCAGCGCCGAAGAGCTGCAGTGGGACCTGAACTACCTGATGCAGCTGTGGCGCGCGATCGAAGCCGCGTCGCAAAGCGGCATGGCCGGCCAGCCGATGCTGATCTATCTGGAATCGAGCCTCGTGATCCGCGCGATTCGCGACTACTTCCAGCCCGATATCGGCGAAATCCTGATCGACACGACCGAAATCCATGACCAGGCGCGTGCCTTCATGGACATCGTGATGCCGGACAACGTCGGCAAGGTGAAGCGCTACCACGACGACGTGCCGCTGTTCTCGCGTTTCCAGATCGAGCACCAGATCGAGACCGCGTACTCGCGCACGGTGCCGCTGCCGTCGGGCGGCGCGATCGTGATCGACCACACCGAAGCGCTCGTCGCAATCGACGTGAACTCGGCGCGCGCTACCAAGGGCGCCGACATCGAGGAAACGGCCGCGCGCACGAACCTCGAAGCCGCCGACGAAGTCGCCCGCCAGCTGCGTCTGCGCGACCTGGGCGGCCTGATCGTGATCGACTTCATCGACATGGAATCGGCCAAGAGCCAGCGCGAAGTCGAGCAGCGACTGAAAGACGCGCTGAAGCATGACCGCGCCCGCGTCCAGATGGGCAAGATCTCGCGCTTCGGCCTGATGGAGCTGTCGCGCCAGCGTCTGCGCCCGGCGCTCTCGGAAGGCAGCCACGTCACGTGTCCGCGTTGTAATGGCACGGGTCACATCCGCGATACCGAATCGTCCGCGCTGCAAGTGCTGCGGATCATTCAGGAAGAAGCGATGAAGGAAAACACCGCGGCGATCCACTGCCAGGTGCCGGTCGAAGTGACCGCCTTCCTGTTGAACGAGAAGCGCGCCGAAATCAACAAGATCGAGTCGCGTTTCAAGGTCAACGTCGTGCTGATCCCGAACAAGCACCTCGACACGCCGCACTACAAGCTCGAGCGTCTGCGTCACGACGACGCGCGCCTCGACGATCCGCGCGCATCGTGGAAGATGGCCGAAGAAGCGGCCCGCGAGCTCGAATCGGAAACCGGCTACAGCAAGCGCACCGAGGAAGTGAAGCCGAAGCAGGAAGCGGCGGTCAAGGGCATCACGCCCGAGAAGCCGGCTCCGAGCGCACCGGTCCGCCCGGCGGCCACCTCCGCTCCGGTCGCGGTGACACCGGCCAGCGGCGGCTTC
>NZ_JBFPKG010000259.1:0-464 GCF_040948665.1 Paraburkholderia sp. BR14320 | reverse complement strand
GCTCGCCGAGCTGCCGCACTACGGCCCGCTCGCCGGCACCGCGCAGGCGCAGAAGGACTACGCGGTCACGATCGTGCGCAACTTCCTGTATTCGACGCTGATGAGGCATCTGTGGGGCGCGCTGACGCACTCCGCCGACGAACAGCTCGCCGCGATCGCCGCGAAGTCGATCAAGGAAACGCAGTACCACGTGCATCACGCGGGCGAGTGGCTGATCCGCTTCGGCGACGGCACCGACGAATCGCACCGTCGCGCGCAGGCCGCGCTCGACTACCTGATGCCGTACACGTATGAGTTCTTCAGCGCGGACGCGGTGGAAGACGCGATCGCCGCGGCCGGCATCGGCCCGCGCACCTCGGCGCTGGAAGCCGCATGGCTCGACGACGTGCGCGCCACGCTCGACGCCGCCACGCTGACGCTGCCCGCGGCGCTGCGGCACGTGAGCACCGGCAAGCACGGCGAGC
>NZ_JBFPKG010000258.1:0-466 GCF_040948665.1 Paraburkholderia sp. BR14320 | reverse complement strand
GACGTTTGTTTTGGCCGGTGGTGAGGAGTCGGAGGCGGCGTAGCCGCCGGAGACGACGAACCCCCGGCGGCGCCGCGTCGGCGGGGCAATAGGATGGCTGATCGATTCTTAAAGAAGAAGCGGTCAGTACATGTCTGGAACCCGCATCACCGACCAACAGGTTCGCCTCTACATGGCTTTGTTCAGCAGGGCATGGCCGCAGTTGGTTGCAGACGCAACTAGGCATTTTTGATGCAAACGGCCTTGCCGAAGCTGTTCCACAGATTCACGAGGTTCGCGATAATCACGCCCTCGTGCTGCTGAGATTCGGTTTTGCGCGTCAGTAGCCGCGCACCGATACAACGCTTGATTCGCGAGATCTGCGCCTCGACCAGCGCGCGCTGGCCGTACCCGTATTTGTTGCGGAACGCATGGATGCCCTTGTCCTTGATGTACCGAACGAGATGGTCGTGCCAGCGCGTCGCCG
>NZ_JBFPKG010000257.1:0-479 GCF_040948665.1 Paraburkholderia sp. BR14320 | reverse complement strand
GTCGTGGGGCGCACGAAGAGGTTTGAGTGCGAAGTCATCAACGATCAGCACCGGCACGCGCACAAACTGCTGGAGCTTGCGTTCATAGAGTTCGGTCGCCCTTGCTGCATGCAGCTTCTTGAGCAATTCGGTTTGCGTGATGAACAGGACATCGCGGCCCTGGCGTGCGGCGCAGTGGCCCAAGGCTTGCGCGAGATGCGACTTGCCGACGCCGGTTTGGCCGACCATCAGCACGCAGACCTTCTCGTCGATGTAGCGGCCGGTGGCGAGATCATGGATGTGAGCGCGGTTGAGTTTGGGCACGCGGTCGAAGTCGAAGTTCTCGAGGGTCTTGCCCAGGGAGAAGCCAGCGCGGGCGAGCCGCACGCCGAGCTTCTTCTGCTCTCGCCGTGCGACCTCGTCGTGCAACAGCATGGAGAGGAAATCCGTGTAGGCAAGTTGCCCGTCGATGGCCTGACGGTTGCGTTGCTCGAGCGAGT
>NZ_JBFPKG010000256.1:0-480 GCF_040948665.1 Paraburkholderia sp. BR14320 | reverse complement strand
CCACGCGTGCCTTGCTGGCCGGAAACCCGCGTGCGCGAATCTCCTCGGTCATGCGTGGCGAGCCGTAGGCGCCCTTGACCTCGGCATGAATCGACCGAATCAGCGTAAGCAGTTGCGTGTCGGTCAAGCGTTTCCGCTCGGGCGTGCCGCCGCGCTTCCAGGCACGATCGCCGTTCACGTTCACCGAAAGGACTTCGCACAGCATCGACAGCGGATAGTGCCGGCACTGCCCGGCAATCCAGGCGTACTTCACAGAAGGTCCTTCGGGAAGTACGCCGCCGCCTTTGTTGCGATTTCAAGCTCCATTTGCAGGCGCTTGTTCTCGGCGCGTAACCGCGAGAGCTCCATCTGCCCGGGCGTGACCACCTTCGCTCCGGGACCGTTCAGTTTGCCGGCCTGCTCGGCCTTCACCCAGTTGCGCAGCGTCTGCTCCGACACGCCCAACTCGCGGGCCACTGCGCCTACGCCTTGCCCGTCCTT
>NZ_JBFPKG010000255.1:0-480 GCF_040948665.1 Paraburkholderia sp. BR14320 | reverse complement strand
CGAGATTGAATTGGCCCTTGCGAATACGATGCATCAACTCAATGCCGGCCAGAGTGATCGCTGCGTTCATGAAACGTTTGAAGCCGAGCATGACTTTCGTCCGGGACTTGATGTTGCGGTGATCCTGTTCGACCAGATTATTGAGATATTTCGAGGATCTGACCTTCGTGTCCCCAGGCAGCAAGCCATCGGCCTTCAATCTCGCGCACGGCGCGGTGTGAGGCCGCATTGCCATCAAGCGTGATGGTGTTTGGTGGCTGGCCTTGATGTTTGATCGCCTTCCTGAAAAAGGCTTCTGCTGCCTGCACGTCGCGCTTCGCACGAAGCATGAAGTCAACCGTCAGGCCAGCCCGATCAACCGCTCGATAAAGGTAAACCCACTTACCACGAATCTTCAGGTAGGTCTCATCGACACGCCACGACTGACCGGTGGGCCTGCTAAAGCGGTTCCACCGTTTGACGAACTCCGGCGCAAAGCGC
>NZ_JBFPKG010000254.1:0-484 GCF_040948665.1 Paraburkholderia sp. BR14320 | reverse complement strand
CCGATCCATCGGCACATCAGCGGGCAGCACGGCGTCCATTCCTTCGCTATCCGATACTTCTGTAGTGGTGATGCGGATCGCGTGTACGTTCATGTCAGCGTCGATCGACAGATGCATCTTGCGCCACGGCGTGCGCGCGGCCTTCTGAGCGTACTTTTCCTCATACCACTGGCTCGCCCGCCCAAAGCTCAATCCCGTGCTGTCGACGATGAGACTGATCGTCCCGCCGGGCGCGAGACGCCGGGCCAGCTGTTCGCAACGCTGCGTGACGCTCACCTCCTGTGAAGCGAACCGTTCGCCCAGCTGACTGGCGCTGGGCACCGGGATGTCCAGCCCGCGAGTCTCCCAGTAGTCCTCCATATAGCCGGTGATCTGCCGCATCCCCCAACCGAACAGCCGGTAGAAGGTAAAGATCAGCTCCATGTACGCCGTGGTGTAGGTCGGCTCACGCCCCGACACGCCCGGCGTACGGATCTTTGCGTTG
>NZ_JBFPKG010000253.1:0-485 GCF_040948665.1 Paraburkholderia sp. BR14320 | reverse complement strand
CCGCTTGCGCGGCCCACCCGTTTTCAGTCTTGCCTTGTAAGGCATGAAAGCTCGCCTGTCGGATAGATCACTGGGCTCTTTCTACCGGACCCACGGTCGTCGCGCAAGGACCCTGCTGAACAAAGCCGCCTGTCGGATAGATCACTGGGCTCTTTCTACCGGACCCACGGTCGCCGCGCAAGGACCCTGCTGAACAAAGCCCGAAACCTCGAAGAAATGATGGCCGAGCGGGGTATCGAGGTGGACCATTCGAGCGTGCACCGGTGGGTTATCAAGCTGCTGCCGGTGTTTGAAAAAGCATTGCGCAAACGGAAACGGCCTGTCGGCAAGAGCTGGCGCGTCGATGAGACCTATGTCAAGGTCAAAGGCCATTGGAAATACTTGTACCGTGCCGTGGACAAGGCGGGCAACACGGTGGATTTCCTGCTGCGCGCCCATCGGGACAAGGCCGCGGCGCGCCGCTACTTCGAGAAGGCGATTGAACA
>NZ_JBFPKG010000252.1:0-499 GCF_040948665.1 Paraburkholderia sp. BR14320 | reverse complement strand
CGTGCCGGGAGGGTAGCGGTTGGCGAAGTTCGAGCGCCCGACTCAGACGCCAGTGGCGCCTTTACGGCGAAAATCTACTGGCATCTATACGCCGAAAGACTTGCGGCGCCTAAACGCCGAAAAGTCCCTGGCGCCTTTATGCCGAAAACGGTTTCGGCTCCTTAACGGCGAAAGTTCACAACAAATACCATGCACGCGCTGTGTCTCATGCTAGCCCACGAGCCGAGGTGAGCGTGAGCGTCACACTGTCCGCTGCTTGTAGATGGCGTGCTGCGCAAGCCGGCGCCGGTTTTCCCGGCAGTTGGCGGCGGATCGCCCACATGACAAGCGTACCCCAGGAGCCGATGATCAACACCACGCGCCACCCGGTCGGTAAGCGGCTCGGCAGGGCCGATCCCCGATCCGCGCGCGCGTGGGGCATGATGTGAGAGCGTGGATTGTTTGCATGGTCGTTGACACGACCTATCTCGATCTACCCGGTCAAGCGGTGTGCGTGGGC
>NZ_JBFPKG010000251.1:0-525 GCF_040948665.1 Paraburkholderia sp. BR14320 | reverse complement strand
TCCGTCAGATCAAGTACCTGAACAACATTGTCGAACAGGACCATCGGGCTATCAAACGCCGGACCCGGCCGATGCTGGGATTCAAGAACTTCCACCGTGCGAGGGTCATTCTCGGCGGCATCGAGGTCAATGGAATGAACGCCTCCCGACCGTGAACGGTGGAACTAAGGATGAGGATGGACCTTTCACGGGCCGACGGCATCACCGTGCCAATATGGAAGATCATGCAGGTCTTCACAGGCAAAACCGGAGGGATCCGAAATGAAGCTTACGCCAGTTGGGATCGACATTGCCAAGCGCGTGTTTCAGGTGCATTACGTGGACGCGGAAACTGGAGAGATTGTGAACCGGCAGATCAAGCGCGCCAAGTTTCTCGAGCACTTCGTGAACCGGGCGCCGTGTGAACCGCCCCGGGATTTCCGGAGGCTCCACTTCTTGAGAAAATGGAGCTATGGAAAACACGAAGAAGAAGTGCCCAAGGTACTCGCCTGAAGTTCGTGAGCGGGCTGTGCGAATGGTTCTGGA
>NZ_JBFPKG010000250.1:0-528 GCF_040948665.1 Paraburkholderia sp. BR14320 | reverse complement strand
AATGCCGGGCTATGCGACCGGCCGCTTCTTTTTGCCATCTTTGGGTTCCTTTTGCTGGTCCCTATGACCAGCTCAGGCCCCGACCGTTCCACTTACCGACCTTGTCCGAAATTCCGGCGCCACCTCTCTGCGGCTATTCGACACGTGTGCGAGCAACGCATGGTTTGCCATCATCCGTGGCAGCTAACGCCCTCTAAATATGACATGCGCAATATACGCATCAAGACATGCTCGATGCTGATCACGGAAGACAGCTTGTGTCTCAGCGGCCAAGCAAAATGGTATCAGCGCATATGTAGCGCTTCTTCCTTGCGAATGCCTTTTGCTCAACAAGCAGCAGCCAATTCACTTGACAGTGCAATGGGCCGGGCCATCGGTGTATTCGGAAACTACAGAAAATGGCTGTCAACGCCGATTGAATTCTGACCCGCCTTTCGGCGATTCGCCGAAGTAAATCTGACCCACCCGGGACCTGTGTCACGCGGCTGCTTTCGCTGTTGCCCGCGTTCCCGTTTGTCCTGCTTTTCG
>NZ_JBFPKG010000024.1:0-116182 GCF_040948665.1 Paraburkholderia sp. BR14320 | reverse complement strand
TCATCCAGTGGTTCGACCAGTAACCGTCGGCCGGCACGCGGTTGATGTTCAGGTTCACGCCGATCTTCGCGGCGGACTGCTGCAGCAGCACGCCCATTTCGATCGAGCCGTTCGCGTCGGTCGTCGCGTAGATCGGCGGCAACGCCGTCCCGATCGCTCCGGCTTTCTGGAAGTAGAACTTCGCCTTGTCCGGATCGTGCGGCCGCTGCGGCAGCGACGCATTGAAGTAACGGTGGCTGGGTGGAATCGGCTGATCGTTGCCGACCACCGCATAGCCGCGGAACACCGCCGTGCGGACCTGGTCACGATCGAACAGATACTTCATGCCCTGCACGAAATCGGGGTTGCCGGTCAGCGGATTGTCGCGTCGCATGATCAGATCGGTATAGAGACCCGACTTGGTCTCGCGCACCTCATAGCCCGGCGTCGCGGCAATGCGCTGCGTCGAGCGCGGATCGACCGCGTTGATCAGGTGGACATCGCCGGACAGCAGCGCATTGATGCGCGCCGCGTCGTCGCCGATACCGATCAGCTCGATCTGGTCGAGGTAGGGGCCGCCGCCCGTCTTCCAGAAGTTGTCATTGCGCACGCCGACTGTCGAGACGCCGGGCTTGAACGTCTTCACCTTGTACGGGCCGGTGCCGACGGCCGTCGTGAAGTCGGTCGTGCCGTCCTTGATGATCACGAATTGCGGCGTGGCGAGAATCACCGGCAAGTCCGCGTTGGGCGACGCGAGCGTCAGTGTGACTTCGTTGGGGCCGGTCTGCTTCGCTTCCACGAACTGATCGGCCAGCGTCTTCACCTTCGAAGCAGTCGCCGGATTCTTATGACGCATCAGCGAGTAGACGACATCGGCGGGCGCAAGCGGCTTGCCATCGTGGAAGGTCGCGCTCTTGCGCAGCTTGATCACCCACACCTTCGCATCGCTCGTGTCCACCGCTTCGGCGAGATTCATCCGCGGCGTCAGCGAACTGTCGAGTTGCGTCAGGCCGCTGTAAAACATGAAGAAGCGGATGTAGTCAGCACCTGCCGATCCCTTGGCCGGGTCGAGCGTATCCGCGGTCGACGATGAGTCGTAGGCGACCCGGATCTTGCCGCCTTTCTTCGGCGCGGCTGCCGCAAGCGCCGGGCGAGCGCCCGCCAGCAAGCCTCCCGCGCCGGTGGCGAGCAAGCCGCCGGCAGCCAGCAAACGCATCATGTCGCGGCGGCTGAAACCGCCCGTTTTGATTTCGTCGTCGTACATGCGAACTGCTCCTCACTGGTGATTGAACGCGGGATATCCAGCATTGGTGTTCGACGGCGCTCCGCGTGCTGGTCGCGGCGCGGCGGCACTGCATGAATCGATTTAAGCACCGCAAAAAATGGCGTTGATCGCGTATCGCTGGATTCGACCATTCGAAAACATGGTTTTGCGTGGTCCAAACAGCATGATTTGCCGCCCCTGGCATTGACCCTGACGCGCGAGCCCGGCGCCGTGTGCGATCTTCGAAGCGAGGCGTCGGTGCATGCACATCATCGTAGCGGCGAGCGCACCGCGGATTGCACCGACAAAATTGGCCGTTTCAGCACGCCGCACGCAATCTGCACGACCGAACCACACATTTCGCGTGGCATGCCCGGCACGGGCGCAGCGGCGCCTCGCCGGGCGCGGCACCCACGACGATGACAAGTTCGTACTAGTCAACGCGCGAGCAACGTGCAACAGTCGCGGCACGGCCGACAAATCACGGAGCACCCCGTGCCCGATTCAACCACGCACGCACTTGTCACCTACCGACGCCTGACCGCCAACGACCTGCCCGCCGCACAACGCCTGTCCGCCGCGATCGGCTGGCCGCATCGCCGTGAAGACTGGGGATTCTCCGCGCACACGGGAATCGGTTTCGTCGCCGAGACGGCAGGCGCATTGGTCGGCACCGTCGTGTGCTGGAAGTTCGGCGCGGATCAGGCGACGCTCGGGATGCTGATCGTCGCGCCGGAGCACCGCGGCCTGGGTATCGGCCGCACGCTGCTCGCTTACGCACTCGACGAGATCGGCACGCGCGACATCACGCTCTATGCGACCGACGCTGCCCAGCCCATGTGCGACGCGCTCGGCTTCGAGGCCTGCGGCGCACTCGACCAGATGCAGGGCGCGGCGTTCCGTCCGCCGCTCGTCGCGCTGGCCGCCAACGAGCGGCTGCGCCCGCTCGGCGCGAGCGACGCCGTGCAACTCGTCGAGCTGGCATCGCGCGCGAGCGGTCTCGACCGCAGCCACGTGCTGCCGCCACTGCTCGACCTCGCCGACGGTATCGCGCTCGATCGGGACGGCGAACTACTCGGCTTCTCGATGTTCCGTCGCTTCGGGCGCGGTTTCCTGATCGGCCCCGTGGTCGCCGGCGCGAGCCCGGGCGCCGTGCACGCCAAAGCGCTGATCCGTCATTGGCTCGCGCTGAACGAAGGCGCGCTGGTCCGCATCGACGTGCCGCACGGGCAAGGCCTGCGAACGTGGCTAACCGGCCTCGGCCTCGCACCCACGGAGACGGTCGTCAGGATGCGGCGGATCGCATCCGCGCAACCCCGTTCCGAGCCCAGCCGCGGCGACGGCCCGCTACATCAGTATGCGGTGATCACGCAGTCGCTGACCTGACGCGGCCACGAACGCTCGGCTGAACTCGCGTTTGCGTCGCTATTAAGCACGCGCGGCAGAAAATGCCGTCTGTGGGGTAGAAAACGCTGCGCTTGCGCTCTTTGAGCATTTTTTTGGCGGAACGGCTCGCATGCGGCTCTCGCTACTATCAAGGGGTGACGCTCACCTGATCGCAACCTGCGGGAAATACCACCATGTCAAGAACATCGCTCATCGACGCCGACCGCAAGCATCTGATTCACCCGGTCATCAACTACCGCGCGCACGAAGCGCGGGGCACCACCGTACTCGAATCCGGACACGGCGCTTATCTGCGCGACATCGACGGCAACGAACTGCTCGACGCGTTCGCGGGCCTGTGGTGCGTGAACGTCGGCTACGGCCAGCAGAGCATCGTCGAGGCGGCGACGCGGCAGATGACGAAGCTGCCCTACGCGACCACCTACTTCCACTTCTCGTCGGAACCCGCCATCGAACTGGCCGAAAAGCTGGTTGCGCTCTCCCCCGCTTCGCTGCAGCACGTCTACTTCACGCTCGGCGGCTCCGATGCGATCGACTCGGCTGTCCGCTTCATCACGCATTACTTCAACGCGACGGGGCGTCCGGCGAAAAAGCAGATGATCGCGCTCGAGCGCGGTTATCACGGATCGTCGAGCGTCGGCGCGGGGCTCACCGCGCTGCCCGCGTTTCACCGCAACTTCGATCTGCCGCTGCCGCACCAGCACCACCTGCCGTCGCCCTATGCATACCGTCAGCCGCAAGGCGACAACGCGCAGGCACTGATCGCCGCGTCGGTCGCCGCGCTCGAAGCGAAGGTGGCCTCACTCGGCGCGGAGAACGTCGCCGCGTTCTTCTGCGAGCCGATCCAGGGGTCGGGCGGCGTGATCGTGCCGCCGGTCGGCTGGCTGAAGGCGATGCGCGACGCGTGCCGCCGTCTCGACATTCTGTTCGTCGCCGACGAAGTCATCACGGGCTTCGGTCGTACCGGCCCATTGTTCGCATGCGAGGCGGAACAGGTCGAGCCGGATCTGATGACGGTGGCGAAGGGGCTGACCTCGGGCTATGCGCCGATGGGCGCGGTGCTGATGTCCGACGAAATCTACCAGGGCATCGCGGGCGATGCGCGCGATACCGCAGTGGTCGGTCACGGCCAGACCTACTCCGCGCATCCGGTCAGCGCCGCGATCGGCCTCGAAGTGCTGCGTCTCTATCAGGAGGGCGGTCTGCTCGCTAACGGTATTGAGCAGGCGCCGCGTTTTGCCGTCGGGCTCGACGCGCTGCTCGATCATCCGTTGGTCGGCGACTCGCGTCATCGCGGCCTGCTCGGCGCGCTCGAACTCGTCGCCGACAAGGATTCGCGCGCACGCTTCGATGCGTCGCTGCAGCTGCCGGACCGGATCGCCGAAGCGGCCTACCGCAACCGCCTCGTGTTCCGCGCGTTCGGCGACAGCATCCTCGGTTTCGCGCCCGCGCTTTGCTTCGGCGAGGCGGAATTCGACCAGCTGTTCGGCCGTTTGCGGCGCACGCTCGACGAAGTGCTCGACCATGCGGAGGTGCGTGCCGCGTTGCGCGGCGCGAGCCGCGCAGCCGCCTGAGCGCGTGATAACATCGGCCTGCGCGTCGCTTGACTCACGCGAAGCGCGATGCAGCGAAAAGCAGAACCTTCGACGGGCAGACCGATACATGACGACAAGCGGCGACACGAAGCTGGACCGGATCGACCTGCGTATTCTTTCGCAACTGCAGAAAAAAGGCCGCATCACGAACGTCGAGCTTGCTGACGCCGTGGGGCTCTCGCCGAGCCCCTGTCTGATTCGCGTGAAAAGGCTTGAAAAGGCCGGCTATATCGTCGGCTACGGCGCACACATCCAGCTGCAGAAACTCGGCGACGTGCAGATCGTGTTCACCGAGGTCACGCTTGCCGACCATCGCCGCGAAGACTTCGCCAAGTTCGAGGCGGCGATCCGTCCCGTGGAGGAGATCATCGAATGCCATCTGGCGAGCGGCGGATACGATTATTTGCTGAAGTTCGTCACGCGCAGCGTCAACCACTATCAGAGTGTGATCGAAGGAC
The DNA here is from genome assembly GCF_040948665.1 of Paraburkholderia sp. BR14320. Taxonomy (NCBI): domain Bacteria; kingdom Pseudomonadati; phylum Pseudomonadota; class Betaproteobacteria; order Burkholderiales; family Burkholderiaceae; genus Paraburkholderia; species Paraburkholderia sp. BR14320. The sequence goes on along the minus strand of NZ_JBFPKG010000024.1, from coordinate 111,479 downwards.
TGTTGGAGCGCGACATTGGCATCGAGAAGTATTTCAGCTACGTGATCATCAAGACGCCGTTCGTGAAATCCGAATACCCGCTGGAAACACTGTTCTCGCAACGGCATCAATGAAGCGGTCGCGGGCCCGGTGAGCTTTCAGCTTGCAATCAGCCGTTGGTGCTCAGCCACTCACCCGGCGTTCTGCCCAGCACGCGCTTGAAATGCCGGCATAGATGGCTTTGATCGAAGAAGCCCACCTCGGCCGCGACGATCGACGGCGGCATGCCTCGCCGCAGCAGGCGTTGCGCATGCCGTACCCGCACCAGCCTCACGTATTGCTGCGGCGACACGCCAATCTCCGCGCTGAAGCGCACCGCAAACCTCGAAATGCTCAGCTCCGCGACGGCGGCCATTTCGGCCAGGCTGATCGGCTCGGCGAAACATGCATCGATGAAGTTGACCGCGCGCTCGACGGCGCCGCTCACTCGATCCGGCACACGTCGCGCATGGCGGTTCGCGCCCGCGAGATCGGGCGCCGCTGATGACGACGAGGTTCGGCTCGGGCTCAGCATCGACGCTCCGCTCACGCAACGCGCGACGCGGCAGGAGCCGCCGGCGAAGCGCCCCGGCCGGCCGCGAAGCGGCGGATGTCGAACGGCTCGAGCGGCGTGCTGGTCGCGCCCGTGTCGATCAGTTCGGCCATCGTGTCGCCGACGCCCGGCCCCAGCTGGAACCCCGCGCCGCAAAAACCGAACGCATAGAACAGGCCGCTCGTCGTACCGCTCGCGCCCATGATCGGCCGGTCGTCGGGCATATAGCCTTCGACGCCGCTCCATACCCGGATGATGTTCAGCCTGCGCAGCATCGGCGCGACGCGCTGCAACTGCCTGAACTGCAGCAACGTGCTTTGCGGCAGGACTTTCGCGCGGCGTTCGTCGAGATACGCCGGCGCACGCGCGCAGCCGCCGATCACGATATTGCCGCGCGCGACCTGGCGGAAGTACACGACCTCCTCGATTTGCGGCGACGACACGCCGACCACCGGCTGGATCGCATACGGCACAGGTTCGGTCACAGCCATTTGCGGGCCGTTGACGGCGATCGGCACCGCTTCGCCAAACTGCTCCGAGAGCAGATTGCCCCACGCGCCCGCTGTGATCAGCAGCACCGGGGCATGGAAGGTACGGCCCTCTGCGCTCGTCGCGCGAAACTCGGCGCCCTCTTTTTCGACTGTCACGACATCGCAGTTTTCGACGATCTGCGCGCCGAGCCGCGCCGCCGCGCGAGCAAACGCGGGCGCCGCGAGCCGCGGATTCGCGTGCCCGTCCATTTGCGAGTACGAGCCCGCCAGCACCTCGGCACCGAGAAACGGAAACCGTGCGCGCAGCGCGTCGCCGCGCAGCAGATCGAGCTTGAGACCGTAGTGCGCGGCCTCCTTCGCATACGTTTCGAACTGATCGGCCTGCTCTTCGCGATAACAGACGCGCACATGGCCGGACATCAGAAACTCGGCGTCGTGCTGGATCAGTTCGGGCAGACGCCCCCAGATTTCGCGCGAACGGTTCGCAAGCGGCAGTTGCGGCAGAAAGCGCCCTTGCCGGCGCACGTTGCCGAAGTTGGTACCGCTCGCCTGCTGACCAACGAGCTGGCGCTCGAGCAGGATCACCGAGCGGCCCCGTTGCCTCAGAAAAAATGCGGCGGAGGCACCCATGAACCCGCCGCCCACGATCAGCACATCGGCTTGTGCGCGGTTCATTCGGTATCCTCCACGGTTGCGATGGCCAGCGGCTTCACGGGTGCCTGCCCGCGAAGCCTGCCAACCTGCTCGAGCGGCACGTGCGCGGCCGCCGCGATCACCTCGGCGCCCGCATGGCCGCAGTAACGTCCCTGGCAGCGTCCCATGCCGACGCGGCTGAACGCTTTGGCGCGGTTCGCTTCCTGCGCGCCTTCGTCGCGCACCACGCGGCGCAGTTCGCCGGCGGTGATGCCTTCGCACCGGCAAACGATCGTATCGTCGGACAGACGGGCCGCCTGCCCGCCAGGCCACGCAAACGCTTCAGCGAGACCGCGCCGGAAGCGCTCCATTTTGCGCTGTTCGCGCGTCAACGTGGCGAGCGTCGCGGCCGGCACCGCACGCCCGAGATCGCTCAGTGCAGCGTAGGCTGCGAGCCGTCCGGCGATCTCCGCGCCATCCGCGCCGAGCACGCGCGCACCATCACCGGCGATGTAGACGCCCTTTTCGGTAGCACGTCCGAGTTCATCGATTTGCGGCACCCATTGCCGCGTCGGCGCATCGAAACGGAACGCGCAGCGCGCAAGGTCGGCCAACTGGGTTTCCGGACGCAGGTGATAGCCGAGCCCCACCGCGTCGGAATCGGTCTGCGCGACGTTGCCGCGCGCATCGCGAAAGCGGACGCCAAGCACGCCGTCGTCCGGCGTGCCGAGAATTTCGAGCGGCTCGATGCCGTTTTCGACCCGCACGCCCGAGCGCTTCAATGCCGCCACGAGCGCGCGGCCCTTGCGCAACACGTCGACGCGCGCCAGCAATTTGGGCAGCGCACGCAGCCGCGCACCGGTCGTCGACGTGTCGAGTACCGCTGCTACCTTGGCGCCCGCCTGCACATACTGGTTCGCAACCAGATACAGCAGTGGGCCGGTCCCGATGAATACGACCTGGCGGCCAATCGCGCAGGCCTGCGACTTCAGCGCGATCTGCGCGGCACCGAGGCTGTAGGTCCCGGCGAACTGCCAGCCTTTGACCGGCATGAGCCGGTCCGTCGCGCCGGGGCACAGGATCAGCGCGTCGTAGCCCAACGAACTCGCGTGTCCTTCGTGCACGATATGCAGCTTGCCTTGCGCAACGTTCCACGCGAGCGTCTGAGGACGGTAATCGATCTGCGCGCGCAGTCGCTCGAAGCTGCGATGCAGGTCCTCCGCGCGCGCGGCTTCAGTGCCGTACAGCTTCGCGTACGGCCGCGTGAAGCCGTCGGGCTGGCGCCGGTAGATCTGCCCGCCATCGCGCCGACCTTCATCGACGACGATCGGGCGGATGCCGGCCGCCAGCAATGTCTCCGCGCAGCGCACCCCTGCGGGCCCGGCGCCGACGATTACGATGCGAGGTTCGCCCATGGGCCCTCCGGTTGCGTCGTGACGACGCGCATGCCTGCTTCGACCACGGTGGTGCAGGCGCGCAGCCGCTCGCCGTCCGCGGTCCATACCCAGCAATCCTGGCACGCGCCCATCAGGCAAAAGCCGGCGCGCTTTTCAGCACCGAATTCGGACCGCCGCACATGCCGCACCGAGCACAGCATCGCGGTGAGCAACGTGTCGCCGGCCAGCGCTTCGACGGTCTCACCGTCGATCGTCAGCTCGACTTTGGCGCGAGCCGTCTCGCCCAAGCGTACGAATCTGCCGTTCATGCCGCGGCTCCCGCCATGCCGTCCGGTGACACGTGAGCGTCGCTGCGATTGCTCAGCACGTGGCGCAGGAATTCGCGGGTACGCGCCTCGCGCGGCGAACCCAGCACCTGCTGCGCGGTGCCCTCCTCGATGATGAGTCCCGCGTGCAGAAAGCACACGCGGTCTGCCACTTCACGCGCAAAGCCCATTTCATGCGTGACGACCAGCATCGTCATGCCTTCGCGCGCAAGGGTGCGCATCACGCCGAGCACTTCGCCGACCAGTTCCGGATCGAGCGCCGAGGTCGGCTCGTCGAACAGGATCGCCTTGGGCTTCATCGCGAGCGAGCGGGCAATCGCCACCCGTTGCTGCTGCCCTCCCGAAAGCTGATGAGGATAGGCGTGCAGCTTGTGGCCCAATCCCACCTTGTCGAGCAATTCAGACGCGTCGCGCAGCGCGTCCGCGCGCGCCTGGCGCTTGACGTGCACGGGCCCTTCCATCACGTTCTCGAGCGCGGTGCGGTGCGGAAACAGATTGAAGCGCTGAAACACCATGCCGACCTGGGTGCGCAACTGGTTGATGTTGCGCGCGCGCTGCTCGACGCGCTCGCCGAGCAGGCGAATTTCGCCTTCGTCGTAGGACTCCAGCGCGTTAATGCATCGCAGCAGGGTTGATTTTCCCGAGCCCGACGCACCGATCAGGCAGACCACTTCGCCCTGGTTCACGTTGAGCGAAATGCCCTTGAGAACAGGTACGGAGCCAAAACTCTTGTGCACATTCGTGATTTCGATCATCGCATCCTCGCTTCGCGCTTACCTGGCCCTGTGCCGACCGAATCGTCGTTCCAGATTGCGGGTCATGCTCATCAGCGGCAGGCTCATCGCCAGGTAGCCGAGCGCGACGAGTGTGTACACCGTCAGATTCTGAAACGTCGACGACGCGATCAGTTGGCCTTCGCGAGTCATTTCGGCGACCGTGATCGTCGATGCAAGCGACGAGTCCTTCAGCATCATCACGAGCGTGTTGCTGTACGGTGGCAGAGCCACCTTGATCGCCTGCGGCAGGATCACCCGTACCATCGTCTTCACGCGACCCATGCCGATCGACTGCGCGGCTTCGTACTGGCCCGGATCGACCGCCTCGATACCCGCGCGGAAGATTTCCGCGACGTAGGTCGAGTAACCGAAACCCAGCCCGATGATGCTTGCCTGCAACGCCGATACCTGGATGTGGATATCCGGCAGCACGAAGTAGATGTAGAACAGCAGCACGATCATCGGCAGACCGCGCACGACGTTGATCATCGCGCTCACACCGCGTACCACGTGCGGATAGCGCGACATCTTCAACAGCGCCCAGGCCAGGCCGAGCACGGTGCTCAACAGCAGACAACCCAGCGTGATGATGATGCTCATCATCGCGCCTTGCAGCAGAATCGGTACAAAGTCGGCTATATCTTGCCAGCGCATGTCGTGCCTTCCCTTGCTGTTTGCATTCGTTCAGTCCGCCGCGCCGCTGGGCGGCGAACATCGCGGGGCGGGTCCCGTGTCGTGGCGGGCCCGCCTCCTGTCACGAGAAGCGAATCAGCTCGTGAGGTGCCACTTCTTCAGGATCGTGTCGAGCGTGCCGTCGGCCTTCATCTTCGTCAGTGCGTCGTTGATCTTCGCCATCAGCGCACTGTTGCCTTTCTTCACCGCTATCGCGATGTCGAACTTTTCCATCGGCACATAGGCATCTTCGACCCGCGTTCCCGCCATCGCGCCCGCCGCCTCCTGGGCCTTCAGGATCGGATAGTCGTTGAAGCCTGCGACGATGCGGCCAAGCGCGACGTCACGCGTCATGTCGGCCGGGCTGTCGTACATCTTCACTTCGGTGAAGATCCCGAGCTTCTTCAACTGATCGCCATAGTCGGTGCCGGTCGGCGCACCGACCGTCATGCCCTTCATGTCCTGCACCGAGTGATAGACGGCCTTGTTGCTCTCCTTCACGATGATGCCTTCGCCGAACGCCGTAACCGGCTGCGAGAAATCGACCACTTCGGCGCGCTTCGGCGTCGGCGTCATGCCGGCCACGATGATGTCGATCTTGCCCGATACCACCGACTGGATCAGCGCCGAGAACGGCACCGCGTCGTACGACACATTGAAGCCCTCGCGCTTGCCGATCTCCTTCACGACGTCCGGCATCAGACCTTCGATCTTCTGGGTCTTCACGTTCATGAACGTGGTCGGTGCGCTCGACGGCGGCGAGCCTGCAGTCAGCGTCGCCCCTTCGGCCGCGTGGGCGGCGTGGGCGGCGCCGAACATCATCGTCATCGCGAGGCCCGCGCCCGCGGCAAAGCGCTGCACGGTGTTGAAACGGACGGCGGAAGCAGGCTGGAACATGAAACGCAACATGGGGATTTCCTTTGGGAATAGTGTTTTTCAATCTGCGCGCTGCCCTGGCATCTGACAGTAGCGATCAGTCGATCCGTTCAATGCAGTACATCCTGCAACCTGTAATACGCGCCGACCAGCGGCAGAAACCACGCGCGTCCGAAGTGTCCTGGAATCGCGGGCCATTCGAGCGTTCGCCACGGATTGCGCGCGGCGGCGCCGAACATCACGTCGGCCATCAGTCGACCCATGTGCACGGACATCTGCACACCGTGACCGCTGTAGCCCATTGAATAAAACAGTCCTTCATGCTGTCCCGCGCGCGGCAGGCGGTCGGCCGTCATGTCGACGAGGCCGCCCCAGCAGTAATCGATGCGCACATCGGCCAGTTGCGGGAAATATCGGGCGAGCCCGTCACGCAGAATCCGCCCGCTCTTTTCGTCCGAACGCGGGTTCGACATCGCAAAGCGCGCGCGGCCGCCGAACAGCAAACGCTCGTCAGGCGTGGCCCGAAAATAGTTGCCGATGTTCAGCGTCGTCACATACGAGCGACGCGTCGGCAACAACGCATCGAGGCGGTCCTTGCCGAGCGGCTCGGTCGCGACGATGAAGCTGCCGACCGGTGCGATGCGGCGCCGGAACCATTGCAGCGGACCGACCTGCGACGCGCCCGTGGCGATCAGCACGCGTTCGGCGCGGACCGTGCCGAGCGGACACTGCACGTCGAACGCGCTGCCGCCGAGTGGTTCCAGGTTCGTCACCGGCGCGTTCTCGTAGATCTGCGCGCCGCGGCGTGCCGCCGCCGCGCCGAGACCCACGCCGAATTTGCCCATGTGCATCTGCATGCCGTTGCGCTGCACGAGACCGCCGAAAAAGCTGTCAGACGCGATCTCCTTGCGGATCTGCTCGGGCGGCACCAGTTCGACATCAGGATCGACCTCGCGCCGCAACACCTCGTACGACTTCGCAAGCGACGCGAAATGCTGTGGCTTCGCCGCGAGCTTGATCTTCCCGGAGTGGCGCAAATCGCAGTCGATCCGCTCTTCCGCGATGATCGATTTCACCGTCTCGACGGCGCCCGCATACGCGCGATAGAACTCCGCCGCGCGCTCGCTGCCGATGCGCGCGGACAACGCGGCGTAGTCCTGCGCGACGCCCGTATTGCAATGGCCGCCGTTACGGCCCGATGCCTGCGCCGCGAGCCTGCCCGCCTCGAACACGATCACCGACTTGCCGCGTTTGGCGAGTTCCAACGCCGCCGACAGTCCGGTGAAGCCGCCGCCGACCACGGCCACGTCCACCCGCTGCGGCAGTGGACTCTGGGTGCCTCCGGTAAACCGTGGCGCGGTGTCGAGCCAGTAGGAGTCGAGCTTCATCGTGATGCATTCCTGTCGGTTGGGTGCGCCGCTCACTTGCGCACGGGAAGCGATGTCGCCATAGGGCCGAAGCTATCGATCAGAGACCGAGCAGCGACGCCAGTTGCGGAATGCCCGACACTTCGTTGACGCCGTAGTACGGGTTCAGCGGCTCGTGGCTACGGTTGACGAACGCCTTGTGCTTGATGCCCATGTCGTACGCGGTCATCAGGTCATAGCGGAAGCTCGACGACACGTGCAGCACGTCTTCGGGATTGCAGTCCAGTTGCGAGAACATGTACTCGAAGGCTTTCTGCAGCGGCTTGTACGCCTGCGCCTGCTGCGCGGTGTAGACCTTGTGGAACGGCGCACCGAGCTTGTCGACGTTGCTGTGGATCTGGTCGTTCGACGCGTTCGAAAGGATCACCAGCTTGTACTTCTTGGCCAGTCGCGACAGCCCTTCGGGCACGTCCGCGTGCGGGCCCCAGGTCGGCACGGCTTCGTAGATTTTCTGCGCGGTCGCTTCGTCGAACGGCACGCCGGTGCGTTCGCAGGTGCGGCGCACCGAGTTCACGACCACGTCGCGGTAGGGTTTCCATGCGCCCAATACTTCGTCGAGGCGGTAGCCACGGAAGAATTCGACGAACTCGTCCATCTTCGCCTTGTCCAGCTTGTCGCCGTAAAGCTGCCGCGCGGTCTGGCCCATCTGGAAGTTGGTCAGCGTGCCATAGCAGTCGAAAGTGATGTACTTCGGTTCGAAATCGATCATGGTCAACATCCTGTCGTCGTGGCGAACCTGTTCGCAGGCTCGGGGTTCAGTTTCGGGTTGAATCGATGCGGTTGCTGCTTGCGTAAAGCCGGTGTAACGCGATTGTTCACAACGTTTCGAAATCGATCAGCACACTCTTGTGCCGCATGCAGGCCACCATTGCCTCGCGGCCGAGATCCTTGCCGATACCGGATTGGCCGAAGCCGCCCGTCGGAATGATCATGTCGCCGCTGCGGCCGTAGCGGTTGATCCAGATCGTGCCCGCCGCGATGCGGCGCATCGCCCGCAGCGCCTGGCCGATGTCGCTGCTATGGACACCCGCCGCGAGACCGTAGATCGGATGTGCGGCGAGCGCGATGCCCTCTTCCTCGTCTTTGAATGTCTGTACCGTCAACACCGGGCCGAACAGCTCCTCGCGCACGGCGGGTGTCTCCGCAGTCACATTGGCGATCAGTGTGGGGCGGTGGAAATAGCCTTCTGCGGTGCCTTCGTAAAAGCCGCCGCCGAAGATCACTTCAGCGCCGCCCTCGCGGCTCTGCTCGACCAGCGCTTCGATGCGCCGCGCCTGGGGCGCACTGATGATCGGCGAATAAGCGGTGCGGCTGTCCCACAGCGGACCTGGCTTGATCGGCCGCAGCTGCCGTTCAATCGCGGCGATCAGCGGCTCGGCGATGCGCTCGTGCACGATCAGCCGCGTACCGGCCACGCAGGCCTGCCCGCCGTTGGCGGTAAAGCCGCGGGCGACGCAGCGCGCCGTATGTTCGAGGTCCCGCACATGCTCGAACACGAGTTGCGGGCTCTTGCCGCCGAGTTCCAGCGTGACGGGCTTGGTGCCGTGCATCGCGGCGTCGCTCATGATCGCGGCGCCCGTGCGGGTCGAACCCGTGAAACTCATCTTCGAGATGCCCGGGTGACGCGTCAGCGCCGCGCCCGCCGTCGCGCCACGGCCGTTCACCACGTTGAAGATGCCGGGCGGCACGCCGGCTTCGATCGCGAGTTCCGCAATTCGCAGGGTCGAATAAGGCGTCATTTCCGACGGTTTCATCACGACCGCGTTGCCCGCCGCGAGCGCGGGGCCGCACTTCCATGAACACATCGACAGCGGGAAATTCCATGGCGTGATCGCACCGATCACGCCGTACGGCTCCGATGCGATAAAGCCGAGACTGTCGCGACGCGTGGCCGCGATATCGCCACCGAGCTTGTCGGCCAGCTCCGCGAAAAAGCGGATCGCTTCGGCGGTGAACGGCACGTCGGACGCGTAGCTTTCCGCCACCGGGCGCGTCGAGCTGACCGTCTCGAGTTGGGCGAGGCTCACCGCATCGCGATCGATCAGTTCGGCCCAGCGGCTCAGCACCTTCGCGCGTTCACGCGGAGAACGCGTGCCCCAGCCGCTCGTCTTCCATGCAGCAAGCGCATTGCTCACTGCGTAATCGACGGTCGCGTCCGACGCATCCGGCACATGGCCGAGCAGAGCGCCATCCGAGGGCCGTTGAACGGCGATCTGCGCCTCGCCCGCCGAATAGTACGCACCGCCAATGAAATGCCCCTGCGGCAACTGAACGGTTGAAGGATCGAAATCGAGTGACGGAATGGACATGCCTGGCCTGATCTGTAGGTTCAAGTTTGTGGGACCGCGTGCGTCAACGCACTGATGATTCCGGCACCACCCGGCACTGCTGTTCGCCTTCGCGACCACCGAATGAACGAACATCGGATGAAGTTCATTTTAATGAACATCAAATGAAATACTAGTGGTCAAAAATAAACTTTATGAAAAGTTCGTTGTGCGCTGCGATAGGTTGCCTGCCGCGCAGAAGGCGCTGCGGCACCGGCGCACATAAGCGGCAGGCCCGTGCGAGCGCGGCGAGCGAGCAAGGCCATGCGACACGTCCCGCCGTTCGTGCAACGCAAAACCGAAAAGGGCAACAGGGAATGAAAGGCGTCGAGGTCAGCCGAGGTCCAGCTGAACCGGACGCGACGCATCGGAACGATCGGGGGAAAGAGAGGAAGGACAGAGTCGCGCGCCACACGGCACGCGGCTCGAACTACAGACGGATCAAAGATGAATCACGGGCGGCTGCGTATTCATGATCCATAGCAAACGCGCGGTCTTCTTGCTTTCGTTGTGCACACTGTGCGGCACCGTGCTCTTGAATTGGAAGCTGTCGCCCGCGCGCAGTTCGGAGCGCCGGTCGCCGACGTTCAGCACGACAGTGCCTTCCAGCACCAGCCCCGCCTTCTCGCCGATGCCGACCAGCACTTCCTCCGAACGGGAACCGGCCGGCAGCATGATGATCATCATCTGCAAATCGTGATCGCCGTGCGGCGACAACAATTCTTTCTGCATGCCGTTCGTGCCGACTTCGAACAGCGGCCGCTCGGCCGCCTTGCGCACGAAATCGCCGGTGACCGGGTCTGAGACCGCGTCGTCTTCTTCGAGCAGCGCGGTGAGCGGAACCTCCAACGCCTGGCGCAGGCGTTCGAGAATCCGCACCGACGGATTGGCCTTGTTGCGCTCGACCTGGCTGACCGTGCCTACCGATACGCCCGCGCGCATCGCCAGCTCGTTGATCGACAGCCCCTGCGCGACGCGCAGCGCGCGCAGACGAGTGCCGACGTCGCCGTGACCCGGGTCGGCCGCGCGTTTCCTGCTGATCTGTGTTCGCTGCATGGGTTTCCTGTCGATGACGTTGCGATTGTTGTGCCGGACACGCGCCGTGGCATGCGAAGAAGCTTTGGCCGCTTCACCACACCGAACGGTCGTGCAATTTCCATCATTATATTGAATATAGCACCATCGGAGTGAACGACAAAATACCTGCGCGGTTGCGCTGCGCGTGACTGGCCGACGCGGATCGAGCCCGACCACGCGCGCGCTCGAATAACAAAAAGATCGTCCTATGAAGCGGGCGCTGGGAATGCGAAAGTCTAGGCTGACCACGCCGCCAGCAGGAGTTTGCAGTGTCCAAAATAGTGAAGAAATCACCACGCTACCGCCGTTTCACGTCCGATGACATCGCGGCCGCGCATGGCCTCTCCGTTGCGGTGCGTTGGCCGCACCGCGCCGAGGACTGGCGCTTCATGTACGACGCCGGATGCGGCTTCGTCGCCGAAGACAACGGCACCGTGATCGGCACCGCGCTGTGCTGGAAATTCGGCGCCGACCGGGGCACGCTGGGCCTCGTGATCGTGTCGCCGGACGAACAGGGACGCGGCATCGGCCGCAAGCTGATGGAACTGGTGCTAGAAGAACTCGGCAACCGCGTGACCTTCCTGCATGCAACGCTCGCCGGCAAGCCGCTTTACGAAAAGCTGGGCTTCGTCGCCTGCGGCGGACTCTCCCAGTATCAGGGAACGCCTGGCAGCGTGGCCGCCGTCGCGCCGCCGCCCGGCGAGCATCTGCGCGCGGCGACGCCTGCGGACACGCCCCGCCTGATCGAAATCGCGTCGCGTGCGAGCGGCCTCGAGCGCAGCGCGACGATTCCGTCGCTGCTCGAATTCTCGCAAGCCGTGGTGCTCGAACGCGACGGCGAAGTACTCGGCTTCTCGCTGTTCCGCCCGTTCGGACGCGGCTACTCGATCGGGCCGGTCGTCGCGCAACGCTCCGCCGACGATCAGCGCGCCCACGCGCTGATCTCGTACTGGCTCGCGCAGCATGCCGGCGATTTCGTGCGGATCGACGTGCCGGGTGACGCCGGCATCAACGACTGGCTGACGAGCCTCGGCCTGACGCGCGTCGATTCGGTCGAAAAGATGGTGCGCAACGCTTCTGTCGACGCGCGCGAGGCGGCCCCCGACGCGACCTGGCGCGCGTACGGCATCATCAATCAGGCGATGGCATAAACGGCGATGACCGTCCTCTACAAAGCCGATCCGGTGCGTGGCGCGCTATGGGCCGAGCGCTTCGCGCAGCTCGCGCCCGAGATCCGCTTCCGCGTCTGGCCCGATCTCGGCGATCGCACGGCCGTGCGCTATCTGGTCGCGTGGCAGCCGGGCGACCTCGCGCTCACGCTGCCGAATCTCGAAGTCGTGTTCTCGGTCGGCGCGGGCGTCGACCAGCTGGATCTCTCGCAGATTCCAGCCCATCTGCCGGTGGTGCGCATGCTCGAACCGGGCATCGCCGAAGGCATGGTCGAGTATGTGACCGAGGCGGTGCTGGCGATTCACCGCGATCTGTTCGACTACGCGTCGCAACAGCAGGCGCGCGCCTGGCAGCCGTTGCCGCTGCGCGCCGCCGCGTCGCGCCGCATCGGTGTGCTCGGTCTGGGCATGCTCGGCACCGCGGTACTGCATCCTTTGCGGCTGTTCGGCTTTGCATGCGCGGGCTGGAGCCGCTCGCAGCACGACCTCGAAGGTGTCGCCTGCTACGCGGGCGAGGCGGGGCTCGATGCGATGCTGGCCCGCACCGACGTGCTGATCTGCCTGCTGCCGCTGACCGACGCGACGCGCGGGCTGCTGTGCCGCCGGGTATTCGACAGGCTGCCACGAGGCGCGTCGCTGGTGCACGTCGGGCGTGGAGCCCAACTCGTCAGCGGCGATCTGCTCGGCGCGCTGCAAAGCGGGCAGATTCATAGCGCGGTGCTCGACGTCACCGACCCCGAGCCGCTCCCCGCGGACCATCCGCTGTGGGCGCAAGCGCGCGTGCGCATCACGCCGCATATCGCGAGCGCGACGCGGCCCGAATCGGCTGTCGATGCGGTGCTGGAAAACCTGCGTCTGCATCGCGCCGGCGAGCGCATGAACGGCCTGATCGACCGGACCCGCGGCTACTGATACCGATGCACGGCCCGACACCAGAACGCCCCCCCAATTGGCGATCCGCGCGGTGCCGGCAGACAGCGCGATCAACGCAAGGAGAGACACGTATGACCCGCAAATACCGCATTGCCGTCATTCCCGGCGACGGCATCGGCACCGAAGTGATGCCCGAAGGCCTGCGCGTGCTGGACGCCGCCTGCCAGCGCTTCGACATCGGCATCGACTACCGCCATATCGAATGGGCGTCGTGCGAGTACTACGCGCAACACGGCCAGATGATGCCCGACGACTGGAAGCAGCAGTTGCAGGACTGCGATGCGATTCTGTTCGGCGCGGTCGGCTGGCCCGACAAGGTGCCCGACCATATTTCGCTGTGGGGATCGCTGTTGAAGTTCCGCCGCGAATTCGACCAGTACGTGAACCTGCGCCCGGCGCGTCTGTTCGACGGCGTGCCGAGCCCGCTCGCCAACCGCAAGCCCGGCGATATCGACTTCATGATCGTGCGCGAGAACACCGAAGGCGAGTATTCGTCGGTGGGCGGCACGATGTTCGAGGGCACCGAGCGCGAAGTCGTGATGCAGCAGTCGATCTTCACGCGCCACGGCACCGAGCGCGTGATGAAGTTCGCGTTCGAGCTGGCGCAGCGCCGCGCGAAGAAGATCACGGTTGCGACGAAGAGCAACGGTATCGCGATCAGCATGCCGTGGTGGGATGCGCGCGCCGATGAAATGGCCGCGCGCTACCCCGACGTCAAAATGGACCGTCAGCACATCGACATTCTGTGCGCGCGTTTCGTGCTGAACCCCGAGCGTTTCGACGTGGTGGTTGCGTCGAATTTGTTCGGCGACATCCTCTCCGACCTCGGTCCGGCGTGCACCGGAACGATCGGCATTGCGCCATCAGGCAACCTGAATCCTGACCGGCGCTTTCCGTCGCTGTTCGAGCCGGTCCACGGCTCGGCGCCCGACATCGCCGGCAAGGGCATCGCCAATCCGGTCGCGATGATCTGGTCGGCCGCGATGATGCTCGACTTTCTCGGCAACGGCGCGGGCGTCGAGCGCGATGCGCACGACTCGATCGTCGCCGCGATCACGCAGGTGCTGAAGGATGGCCCGCGCACGGGCGACCTGGGCGGCAGCGCATCGACCACGGAAGTCGGCGCGGCGATCGCGGCGCGCGTCGCCAGCGAGCGTCGTCCATAGGCACCGATCACTGAGAGCGCAGACGGCATGACTGCCCGGCGCGTGTCGGGCGCTCCGCCGTCGCACGCCAACCGCACTGGAGACCTCATATGAGCACGAATCTCGAACAGCAGGCCCGCGCGCTGATCCGCACGGACAACTTCATCAACGGCGAGTGGGTCGCGGCCGCGAGCGGCCGCCGCTTCGCGGTCACCGATCCGGCAACCGGCAAGCTGATCGCCGAGGTGGCCGACAGCGGTCCCAGCGACGCGCGCGCCGCCACCGACGCCGCCGCCAAAGCGCTGCCCGCATGGCGTGCAAGGCTGGCGAGCGAACGCGCGGCCGTGCTGCACCGTTGGCACGCGCTGATCGTCGCGAATCGCGACGCGCTCGGCGCGCTGATTTCGCTCGAACAGGGCAAGCCGCTCGTCGAAGGGCGCGGCGAGGTCAGCTATGGCGCGTCGTACGTCGCGTGGTTCGCCGACGAAGCCACCCGCATCTACGGCGATCTGATTCCACAGCAGCAGCGTGGCAAACGCATGAGTGCGATCAAGGAACCGATCGGCATCGTCGCCGCGATCACGCCGTGGAATTTTCCGCTCGCGATGATCGCCCGCAAGATCGCGCCGGCGCTCGCGGCAGGCTGCACGGTCGTCGCGAAACCTGCTGAGGATACGCCGCTCACCGCCATCGCACTGGTGATGCTGGCGCACGAGGCGGGCGTGCCGCCCGGCGTGCTCAATCTGATCTCGGCCTCGCGCGCCGGCGCGGCGGAGACGGTCGACGAATGGCTCGCCGACAGCCGCGTGCGCAAGATCACCTTCACCGGATCGACACCCGTGGGCAAGCACCTCGCGCGTGAATCGGCAGGCACGCTGAAGAAGCTTTCTCTGGAACTGGGCGGCAATGCGCCCTTCATCGTATTCGACGACGCCGACCTCGATGCCGCGGTCAATGGCCTGCTCGCCGCGAAGTTCCGCAATGGCGGGCAGACCTGCGTGTGTCCGAACCGCGTGTACGTGCAGCGCGGTGTCTACGAGCACTTCTCCGCGCTGCTGTGCGCGAAGGTGGCCGAGCTGCGGGTCGGCCCCGCGAGCGATCCCGCTTCGCAGATCGGGCCGATGATCAACGAACGGGCGGTGGACAAGATCGCGCGTCATGTCGACGACGCGCTCGCGAATGGCGCGCTCGTGCTGACCGGCGGACGACGGCTCACCGAGCTGGGACCGCACTACTACGCGCCCACGGTGCTCGGCAACGCCACGGCGTCGATGGCGTTGTGCGGCGAGGAAACCTTCGGCCCGGTCGTGCCGCTGTTCCCGTTCGACAGCGAGCAGGAGGCGGTGCAGGCCGCGAACGACACGCCGTTCGGGCTCGCGTCGTATTTCTATAGCGAGAACATGCGCCGGATCGAGCGCGTATCGCGCGCGCTCGAAGCGGGCCTCGTCGGCATCAACGAAGGCACGCTCGCTTCTGAGGCGGCGCCGTTCGGCGGCGTGAAGGAATCCGGCTATGGTCGCGAAGGATCGAAGTACGGTCTGGATGACTATCTGTCGATCAAGTATCTGTGTCAGGGAGGACTGGAGTAAATATGCAAGCCTATCCGATCGAAGTCGAATTCCCGGACATCTCGGCGCACGCCGACGGCAACACCGGCATTGCATACGTGCACACGTTCGACTCCGGCCAACCCGGACCGCATGTGATGATCAACGCGCTCACGCACGGCAACGAAGTGTGCGGCGCGATCACCGTCGACGCGTTGTTGCGCGGCGGGCTGCGGCCGCGCCGCGGCAAGCTCACGCTGTCGTTCGCGAACATCGCCGCCTACGCGCGCTTCGATCCGGCAACGCCCGACAAGGCGCGCTTCATCGATCAGGACTTCAACCGCGTATGGACCGCCGCGAAACTCGACGACGTGGCAACGCGCTCGTCCGAACTCGATCGTGCGCGCGCGATGCGGCCGGTGATCGACACGGTCGATCTGCTGCTCGATCTGCATTCGATGCATGAAAAAAGCGCGCCGCTGATCGTCGCGGGCCCGCTGCGCAAAGGTGCGGAACTGGCCGAGCGGCTCGGCGCGCCCGCCACCGTGATCCAGGACGAAGGCCATCCCGAAGGCCGCCGGATGCGCGACTACGAAGGCTTCGGTGACGACGCGAGCGCGCAGAACGCGCTGCTGATCGAATGCGGCCAGCATTGGGAAGCCAGCGCGGTGACGGTCGCGCGCGACTGCACCGCGCGTTTTCTGCTGCTGTCGGGCATCGTCGACGCGGCGGATCTGCCGTCCGGCTGGATTAGGCCGCTGCCCGACGAAATGCGCATCGTCCGCGTGACCGAACCGGTCGTTGCAAAGAGCATGGACTTCCGCTTCGCGGGGCCCTACACCGGACTCGAAACCTTCGTGCACGCCGGCACCGTGATCGCCTGGTCCGATGGCCAGCCGGTCGCGACGCCGTACGACGACTGCATGCTCGTGATGCCGTCGCTGCGCCAGTTGCGCGCCGGCGTCACCGTGGTCCGGCTAGGCCGGATCGAACGCCGTATCGACCTGCGCTCACGCCAACAGGAACAAACCACATGAAAGTTCAGCAAATCAGGCAAGCGGCGGAAGTCACCGCCCTCGAGGATTGGGGAACCGCCGGCCTGCCCGGCACCGAGCCGTCACGCGTAGCGGGACGCCAGTACGTGATTCCGGGTCATGACGCGGTCGACACCGGGCTGTTCGAGTGCTCGCCCGGCACCTACAGGCGTTCCGTCAAGCAGGCGGAGGTCATGCATTTCATCAAGGGCAGCGGCACCTTCACACCCGACGGAGAAGACACGATCCGCTTCGCCGCCGGCGACACGCTGTTTTTCGAAGCCAACACCGAAGGGCTTTGGAACATCGACGAAACGCTGCGCAAGATCTACGTGATCTTTTGACTGCAACGACACGCACCCGGTATTCGCCGCTCTCATCCATCATGGTTGCTCGAACATGCTAAGAATCGACGAAGTTTCGAATAGCGACGGATTCCCCGCTCGCTGTGACGTCGCAGTGATCGGCGGCGGCATTATCGGCGTCAGCACCGCTTACGAGCTTGCGCGGCGCGGCGTATCGGTGGTGCTGCTCGAGAAAGGCATCATTGGCGCCGAACAATCGGGACGCAACTGGGGCTGGGTGCGTCAGCAGAACCGCGATCTGCACGAGTTGCCGCTCGCGATGCAAAGCCTCGCGCGCTGGAGCGAGTTGAGCGACGAACTCGGCGAAGACATCGGCTTCAGGCGAGCCGGCATCCTGTACGGAAGCGAGCAGTCCGCGGACGTCGCGCAATGGGAAACATGGCTCGGCCGGGCCCGTGCGCTCGGCTTCGACAGTCAGCTGCTGTCGGCTCGCGAACTGGCGGCGCGCGTTCCCAATGGTCAGGCAAAGTGGGCAGGTGGCGTGTGGTCGCATTCCGATGGACGCGCGGAGCCGTCGAAAGCGGCGCCCGCCATTGCAAGAGGCGCGCAACGACTCGGCGCGCGCGTGCATCAGACCTGCGCGGTTCGCGGACTCGATATCAGCGCGGGCCGTGTCTCCGGTGTATGGACCGAGCGCGGCCTGATCGGCGCGAGCAGCGTCGTGCTGGCCGGCGGCGCGTGGAGTGCCCTCTTCTGCCGGCGTCATGGCATCGATCTGCCGGCGGTCAATGTGATCGGCACCGCGCTGCGCACGGCCGAAGCGCCGGCCGTGATAGACGGTTGCTTCTCCGGCCCGAACTTTGCGATGAGGCGGCGGCTCGACGGCGGCTATACGATCGCGGTCCCCGGCTACGGACGCATGGAAATCGCGCCGCAGAACCTGCGGCACGCGGTCAAGTTTCGCAAGATGTTCCGCAGCAAACTCAACAAGAAGCTCAAGTTCCGGATGGCGCAACCGTTCTTCGGCGGCCCCGAAGGGAGTGCCGACTGGCGTAACGACGACATCTCGCCGTTCGAGCTAACGCGGGTTCTGAATCCTGTGCCCGATGCCGAGTGGCCGACCCGTGCGCTGGCAAACGTCGCGACGGTGTTTCCCGAGCTGTCGGGACTGCGTGTCGCGCATGCTTGGGCCGGCGCGATCGACACGACGCCCGATCTGGTGCCGGTGATGTCGCGTGTGGACAGCACGCCCGGCCTCGTGATCGCGTCCGGGTTCAGCGGTCATGGCTTCGGACTGGGACCGGGCGCCGGCATGCTGGTTAGCCGCATCGTGACCAACGACGCGACCGGGATCGATATTCAGCCCTACCGGTTGACGCGCTTTAGCGATGGAACCCGGCTGGCGAGTCCCGAGATGATGTGACGACCCCGCGTGCGCTGCAAAGGCTGCTTTTTCATTCACCAAATCGCTGTGGGAATCAGAGTCGCTGACGCGACGCAGACCCGAATGGTCTGCGAGGCATACCTAAAGGGACGGCAATGGGCTTGAGAATTGGAGTGGATATCGGCGGATCGTTTACGGACTTCGCCGTGCTGGACGACGAGACGCGCACCACGCGCACGCTGAAGGTGTTCTCGCGGCCGGATTCACCGGGCAGCGAAGTGATCGACGGCATGCAAGGCCTGAAAACACGCTTCGGAATCGATCCGCACGAAGTCGTGTACTTCACGCACGGCACAACGGTCGGCGTGAACTCGGTCGTGCAACGCAAGGGCTTGCGCCTCGCGCTGATCACGACGCGCCATTTCGAGGACGTGCTGGACATCGCGCGCCTGAAGATCCCCGACATGTACAACCTGATGTCGCGGCGCCCCGAACCGCTTATCACGCGCGATCGCGTGTTTGGCGTCGATGGCCGCATGCGCGCCGACGGCACCGAAGAAGCGCCGATCGACGAAGCGAGCGTGCTCGCCGCGCTCGAAGCGCTGCAGGCGGCGCAATGCGAAGGCGTCGTGATTTCGCTGCTGCATTCTTATCGCAATCCCGCGCACGAGCAGCAGGTCAAGGCGATCATCGAGAAAGCCGCGCCCGGGTTTTTCGTATCGTGTTCGCACGAAGTGTGGCCAATCATCCGCGAATACGAGCGCACGGTCACCGCGACGATCGGCGGCTACGTGCAGCCGCGCGTGTCGCAATACCTGACGCGCTTGCAGGCCGCACTGGCCGAAAGCGGCGTCGGCGCGGACCTGAAAGTGACGAAGTCGAATGGCGGCGTGATGAGCGCCGAGAACGGCAAGAGCAATTGCGTGCAGATGATCCTGTCGGGCACCGCCGCGGGCGTGATCGGCGCGTCGTATCTGGCCGGCATGTGCAAGATCAAGGACTGCATGAGCCTCGACATCGGCGGCACGACGGCGGACGTCGCACTGATCGTCGATGGCAAACCGCAGTACGCGACCGGCGAGTACATCGGCGACTTCCAGATTCATATCCCGTCGGTGTCGGTTTCGTCGATCGGCGATGGCGGCGGCTCGATCGCATGGGTCGACGATTTCGGCGTATTGAAGGTCGGTCCGGAAAGCGCCGGCTCGAACCCGGGTCCGGTCTGCTATGGCCGCGGCGGCACGCGTCCGACCATTACCGACGCGTTCGCGGTGATCGGCGTGCTGGGCCGTGCGTCGCTCGGCTATAACGCGGTGCAGGTCGACGTCGAAGCGAGCCGCCGCGCGATCGAACCGCTCGCGCAGCGGCTCGGCATCGACGTGCATCAAACGGCGGCCGCGATCATCGACGTCGCGGTGTCCGGCATGTACGGCGGCGTGAGCCGTATCGTGTCGCGCTTCGGCATCGATCCGCGCGCGTTCTCGCTGATGCCGTTCGGCGGCGCGGGCCCGATGCTCGGCGGTTTCCTTGCGCGCGCGCTGAACATGCGCCATCTGATCGTGCCGACCACGCCGGGCGTGCTGAGCGCGCTGGGCGGCCTGATCGCCGACACGAAGAACGACTTCGTGCGCACCACCTACTATCCGCTCGACGCCGCTTCGCTCGACAAACTCGCCGGCGACCTCGCGACGCTCGAAGCGCGGGCGCGCGAGTGGATCATCAACGAAACCGGCTCCGACGCAAGCGCGGAAATGCTCGTCTCGGCCGACATGCGCTACCGCGGCCAGTCGTTCGAAGTCGACACCCCGCTGGATCCGCAAGCCATTCGCAACGGCGACATGGCGACGATCGGCGCAGCGTTCCACCGCGAGCATCATCGGCTGTATGGCCACAGCGACGCGAGTTCGCCCGTACAGGTCGTGGCGCTGCGCCTCGTGATCAGCCTGCCGACACCGAAGCCCGAGATGCCGAAGATCGCGCTCGGCGAAGGCGCACCGCGCGTCGAGGCGCTGATCGACGTGTATCTGGACGGGGCCTGGCGCAAGGTGCCGCTGTACCACCGCTCGATGCTGCTCGCCGCACATCGCTTTCACGGCCCCGCGATCATTGCGCAGGACGACACGACGACCTGCGTGCTGCCGGGCTTCGAAGCCGTCGTCGACGAATACGGCAACCTGCTGCTGTCGGCCCAGTGAAGCGCGAGTGAAATCCGAAGGACTCAGACCATGACATTCAATCGATCCGTTCTACAGATCTTCGCCAATTACTGCGTCGCGGCTGCGGAAAGCATGGCCCACACGCTGATGCGCACCGCGCACTCGGCCTTCGTCAAGGAAACCGAAGATTTCTCCTGCACGATCATGACGCCCGCAGGGCTCACGTTCGCGTCGCCGAAAACGCTCGGCGCGACCTGGTACCCGGGCCTCGACTTCGGCTCGGTGATCGAGGCGATCGATCACTACGAGCCGGGCGACATCGGCATGACCAACGACGCGTACAGCGGTTACGTCGCCACGCACACCCCCGACGTGATGATGTGGAAGCCGGTGTTCTACAACGGCGAGATCGTCTGCTACGTCGGCGGGCACATCCACAACACCGACATGGGTGGCGCGGTGCCCGCGTCGCTGTCGCGCACGCTGACCGAGATCTATCAGGAAGGCATTCGCTGGGCGCCGACCAAGATCGTGCGCGCCGGCGTGCTCGACGAGACGCTGCTCGAGCACATGGCGATCAACGTACGCGCGGCCGAGCAGAATCGCGGCGACCTGAAGGCGCAAATCGCGATGCTGATGACCGGTGAGCGGCGTGTGCTGGAAATCATCGAGCGCTTCGGGATCGACGATTTCAAGGCCGGCATGCACGCGATGATCGACTACTCGGAAGAGCAGGCGCGGGCGATCGTCGCCGGCATGCCGGATGGCGAATACTTCTTCGCCGAGTACGCCGACGAGGATTCGGTCAACGGCAAGCCGCTGCGTGTCGCGCTGAATCTGAAAGTGCAAGGCGAATCGCTGGTGCTCGATTTCACCGGCAGCGACCCGCAGCTCAATTCGTCGCTGAACATGCCGACCGGTGGCAAGGAGCGGCACGTGCTCGCGCTCGTCGGGCTCAATTACGTGCTGTATTCGCTGCACCCGGATCTGCTGCTCAACGCGGGCATGCTGAAGGTCGCCCGCTGTGTGCTGCCGGAAGGCACGATCATGAACTGCCAGCCGCCCGCCGCGGTCGGCATGCGCAGTCTGACCTGCAAGGTCGCGCAGAACGTCACGTTCGGCGCGTTCTCGATGGTCTGTCCGGACCGGCTGCCCGCGTGCCCGGCCGGCGGCATGTCGATTCTGAACGTGCGCACCGTCGATAGCGACGGACGCACCGTGATCGCGGCAATCGGTCCGGTCGGCGGCGGCGCGGGCGGGATGATCAACGGCGATGGCTCGGATGCGTCAGGCGCCAACGTCGCGTTCCTGCGCAACACGCCGGTCGAGATCAACGAAGCCGAGGTGCCGATCCGCATTCTGAAGTACGGCATGGTGCCGGGCAGCGCGGGCGCGGGACGCTATCGCGGCGGACTCGGCACCGTGATGGAGTTCCGCGTGTTCTCGCCGGGCACGCTGGTGACGGCGCGCAATCGCGACCGCTCACGCTTCGCGTCGTGGGGCGTGCTCGGCGGCAAGGCGGGATCGACGTCGCGCTTCACGCGCAATCCGGGCACCGGGCACGAAGAGAATCTTGGCGTGACCGATCTGGTCGTGTGCGGCCCCGGCGACGTGATCCGCCTCGAAGGCTGCGGCGGCGGCGGTTATGGCAACCCGTACGAGCGCGATCCGCGGATGGTCGCGACCGACGTGACGCGCGGCTATCTGAGCGAAGCGGATGCGCTGGCGCTGTACGGCGTCGTACTGCGCGCGGGCGAAGTGGATACGCAAGCGACCGCCGCGCGGCGCACCGAACTCGAAGCTAACGCACCGCGCACGCCGGCCGCGCACTTCGATTACGGCGCGGCGCGCACCGCCTATGAAGCGCGCTGGACGCGCGAGCGCTACGCGGTGTTGACGGAAATTCTGGCCGGCGTGCCGGTCGTGTGGCGGCACTTCCTGAAGCACAAGATCTTCGACGCGTTCGATGCATGGGAAGCCGACGGCCGTCTCGAACCGGGCGGGCAGACGATCAGCGACATCTTCCGCGAGGTCGCGGCCAAATATCCGCAATTGCTCGAAGCGCAGCGAGCCGCATAGCGGCAAGCGCGGCGCCGCGCCTCGCTGGCGGCGCCGCGTGCGGGGGATCAACACAAGCAGGCTGCCGTCTGCCGTGACCACGTCAATCAAGGTGATTCGATGCTGCAATCCGCCAATCCGTTCTTCGGCGCCGCGGCGAGCGCCGAAGCACCCGCCGTGCCGCTGCGTTCGCAGCCGCTGTCGCTCGATGGGATCAGCAAGCGCTTCGGCGCAATCACGGCGCTGGAACAGCTGTCGCTCGACGTGCGCGCAGGCGAGCTCATCGCGCAAAACGGGTAAGGGTGCGCGGTCGATCGCAGTCGAAAAAGCAAAGCAGAATTTGTTGGTTGGACTGCGAACAGGCACTCACTAGACTGCGACTCATCTTGTCATAACAAGCTGAGTCATGTCGAAAGCCGCAGGTAATCTTGTCCCCGTCACATCGGTGCCGCTCTACGCGCAGATCAAGGAAACCCTGCGCGCACGCATCCTCGATGGCACCTATGCGCCTCACAGCCAGATGCCCTCCGAGCACGAACTCTGCGCGATGTTCGGCGTGAGCCGAATAACCGTGCGCCAGGCGTTGGGCGACCTGCAGAAAGAGGGCCTGCTCTTCAGGTTGCATGGCAAAGGCACGTTCGTATCGAAGCCGAAAGCCTTTCAGAACATCAGCTCGTTGCAGGGTTTCGCCGAAGCCATGTCTTCGATGGGCTACGAAATCGTCAACCAGTTGCGCAGTTTCCGCACCGTCAGCGCGAATCGGCAAGTGGCCGACCGGCTTCGCATCGAAGAAGGCGCGCCCGTCATCGAAATTCATCGCGTGCGTCTGCTCAATCGCGAGCCGATCTCGCTCGAGCTGACTTGGCTTCCCGAAGCGCTCGGCCAACGGCTCGCCAATGCCGACCTCGTCACGCGCGACATCTTCCTGATTCTGGAAAACGACTGCGGCGTGCCGCTCGGCCACGCCGACATCGCGATCGACGCAATTCTCGCCGACGATGAGATGGTCGACGCGCTGCGGGTGGAAGAAGGCAGTCCGGCGTTACGCATCGACCGCCTGACGCACGACGCGAACGGTACGCCTATCGATTATGAACATCTGTACTTCCGCGGTGATGCGTTCCAGTACCGCTTCCGGATCGACCGTGAAAAGCAGGGCAATGGCGCAACAAGCCAGGCCACAAGGAAAGCATGATGAATACACACGTACTCGAATACGACATCGTCGTGGTTGGCGGCGGAACAGCGGGTCCGATGGCCGCCGTCAAGGCTAAGGAAAGCGACCCGCACCTCAAGGTGCTGCTGCTCGAAAAGGCCAACGTCAAACGCAGCGGCGCGATTTCCATGGGCATGGATGGACTGAACAACGCCGTCATCCCGGGCCACGCGACACCCGAGCAATACACGCGCGAAATCACGATCGCCAACGACGGCATCGTCGATCAGTCCGCCGTCTATGCGTGTGCGAAGCACAGCTTCAAGACCATCGAAGAACTCGACCGCTGGGGCGTCAAGTTCGAAAAGGACGGCACGGGCGACTATGCCGTGAAGAAAGTGCATCACATGGGTTCATATGTATTGCCGATGCCCGAGGGCCACGACATCAAGAAAGTGCTGTACCGGCAGTTGAAACGTGCACGGATCGCGATCACCAATCGCATCGTTGCGACGCGTCTTCTCACCGACGCACAGGGCAACGTAAACGGCGTACTGGGCTTCGATTGCCGCACAGCCGACTTCTACGTGGTACGAGCCAAGGCCGTGATCCTGTCGTGTGGCGCAGCCGGAAGGCTCGGCTTGCCCGCATCCGGCTATCTGATGGGCACGTACGAGAATCCGACCAACGCGGGCGATGGCTACGCGATGGCCTATCACGCCGGGGCCGCGCTCGCGAACCTCGAATGCTTCCAGATCAATCCGCTGATCAAGGACTACAACGGCCCCGCATGCGCGTACGTGACCGGACCGCTCGGCGGCTTCACGGCGAACGGCAAGGGCGAACGCTTCATCGAATGCGATTACTGGAGCGGGCAGATGATGTGGGAGTTCTATCAGGAACTCCAGAGCGGTAATGGCCCGGTGTTTCTCAAGCTCGATCATCTCGCCGAGGAAACGATCCAGACCATCGAGCAGATCCTGCATACGAACGAGCGACCGAGCCGTGGGCGCTTTCATGCGGGACGCGGTACCGACTACCGGCAACAGATGATCGAGATGCATATCTCCGAGATCGGCTTTTGCAGCGGACACAGCGCTTCGGGCGTGTTCGTGAACGAGCGGGCAGAGACCACCGTGCGCGGGCTCTATGCCGCTGGCGATATGGCCGCCGTGCCCCATAACTACATGCTGGGCGCCTTCACTTACGGCTGGTTCGCCGGACAGAATGCGGCCGCGTATGTCGCGGGACGCGAGCATGCGCCGCTCGATCAGGAGCAGATCGACGCAGAGCGCGCGCGCGTCTACGCACCTCTTGATCGCGAACATGGCCTTGCGCCCGGACAGGTCGAATACAAGCTGCGCCGCATGGTCAACGATTATCTGCAGCCGCCCAAGGTGACACGCAAGATGGAAATCGGCCTGCAACGCTTCGACGAGATCGCCGAAGACATCGCAGCGATCAAGGCGTCGCATCCTCACGAACTGATGCGCGCCGCCGAAGTACGCGCGATCCGCGATTGCGCCGAGATGGCTGCACGTGCATCGCTGTTCCGTACGGAAAGCCGCTGGGGTCTGTATCACCATCGGGTCGACTATCCGCAGCGCAACGACACCGATTGGTTCTGCCATACCCATCTGCGCAAGGACGCAACGGGCCGCATGGTCAGCGAAAAGCGCGCCGTGGAGCCGTACATCGTGCCGCTCGACGACGAGCAACGCGGTTCCTACAGCAAGCTGCGCATTCACGACGCCAACGACATCACGCACGCGGCACCCCGGCCGCTCGCCGATGTCACCGCCTGACAGGAGCGCCCGCGATGTCTTATACCCCGCACGACATTCTTCATCGAAGCTCGGCCCCCGTCACGATCGACGAAAGCAGATGCATTGCCGACAAGGGCTGCACTGTCTGCGTCGACGTGTGCCCGCTCGATCTGCTCGCGATCGACATCAGTAAAGGCAAGGCCTACATGCAGTTCGACGAATGCTGGTACTGCATGCCGTGTGAGCAGGACTGCCCGACCGGCGCTGTAAAAGTCGATATTCCGTATCTGCTGCGCTAGCGCGCCGCCGCGAGCATCCAGCCTGTTCCTTCCGAGACCAACGAAGAGCCGCCTCATGACCATCCGCCATGCCCTGCCCCGCTTCCTTGCCGCTGCCATGCTCGCCCTTGCCGCGGGCACCGTCGAGGCCGAAACGATCCGCGTCGCCATCGGCACGCAGGACACGACCATCAACTGCGCGACTGGCGGCCTATTGATTCGCGAACTCCATCTGCTCGACAAGTATCTTCCGCACGCGGGCAAGTACAAGGGCGTGACATACGACGTGCAATGGAAAGACTTCACATCCGGCGCACCCATGACGAACGAAATGGTCGCCGGCAAGCTGGATTTCGGCGCGATGGCCGACTTCCCCGGCGCGCTCAATGGCGCGGCGTTCCAGAAGGCTGGCCGCAAGAGCATCTTCATCGCCGTGCTGTCGGGCAGCGTCGACGGAAGCGGCAACGGCATCGTCGTGCCCGAAGGCTCGCCGTTGCATTCCATCGCCGACCTGAAGGGCAAAACGATTTCCGTGCCGTTCGCCTCGACATCGCATGGCATGCTATTGCGCGCGATCAAGGCGCAAGGCTGGAACCCGGACACGGACGTGAACATCATCACGCAGGCGCCCGAGGTTGCGGGCAGCGCGCTGAAGGCGAAAAAGATCGACGCGCACGCCGACTTCGTGCCGTTCGCGGATCTTTTCCCCTATCGCGGCTTTGCGCGCAAGATCTACGACGGCGCGCAAAGCCACGCACCGACCTATCACGGCGCACTGGTCGATGCGGCCTATGCGCAGAAGTACCCCGAAGTGGTCGTCGCGTATCTGCGCGCCGCCATCGATGCCAACCGGCTCATCGCGCAGGACCCGGAGAAGTACAGCCTGCTGATCCAGAAGACGACGGGTATCGAAGCGCCCGTCGACTATCTCTATCATGGTCCGCTCGGTATCCAGACACGCGACCTCACATGGAAGCCCGAATATCGCCAGGCGACGGCAACCGCAATAGAAACGCTCAAGCTTTTGAAGAAAACGGATGTCGATCTGAACGCGAACACGTTCATCGATGACCGCTACATTCGCGAAGCGTTCAAGGAATCCGGCCTCGACTACGACGCTGCGCTGAAGAACTATGCGAGGCAGCCGCTCATCGCCAACGACGCCGTCACAGGAAAACCGATCCGCGATTTCAACGACGTGGCCCAGGTGTGGCTGGACAACGAAGAGAAGGTCCGCAATTACGCGTCGCCGGAAGAAGCATTCGCGGCGCTCGGCAAGATCGCACAGTCGGGCGCAAAGCCACGCGCCGTGTTCGTTCATGACCACGCAAGCGGCCTGAAGCTGTTTGCAAACCAGGCGTGGTACGTGATGGATTCGCACGGCGCGATCACCGCATTCCTGCTAAGAGCGGGCGCCGACCGTTACGCGCAACAGGTGTCAGGATCGGTGGTCGATTACGCCGCGGCGCAATCGGGCGCTGCACAAGCCCTCGCGTCGCGCTAGGCGCATTCCATCGTCGCGCAACATCGGGACAAACTATGGCCGCCACCTTCGAACTTCAGGGCAACCGCAAATCGACGCGCCGGCGCCCTACTTTCCTCGCGCTTACGACCCTGCGCCGCACGCGGCGCGTGACATCGCTGGCGGTATGCGTCGCGCTCTGGCAGCTTGCCGTGCACTTCCGGCTATCGACGGGCTTCATCACGTTTGCCAACGTGCCCGCGCCGACCGATGCGCTGCCCGCGCTGTGGTCGCTGCTGCATTCGCCGAAGCTGCCGATGCATCTGGCCGCGAGCATCTGGCGCGTGCTCGCGGGTTTTTGCGCGGCGGCGGTCGTGGGTGTCGGTTTGGGCCTCGCGATTGGCCGTTATCGCGCGGTCGAAGATACGGCGCTGCCTGCGCTCGAAATGCTGCGCCCGATCCCAGCCGTCGCGTGGATACCGCTTGCGATCCTGATGTTTCCGTCGTCGGAACTCAGCATGATGTTCATCACGTTCATCGGTGCGTTGTTTCCGATTCTGCTCAACACGGTGCATGGCGTGGAAGCCGTCGATCCGAGGCTCGTCGCGACTGCCCGCAGTCTCGGCACAAAATCGCTCGCGCTTTATAAGGAAGTGGTGCTGCCAGGCGCTGCGCCGGCTATATTCACGGGCCTTGCGATCGGCATGGGCACCGCGTGGTTCTGTCTGGTGACGGCGGAGATGATCGCGGGCCAGTATGGCATCGGATATTTCACGTGGGAGTCGTACACGTTGCAGAACTACCCCGACATCGTCGTCGGGATGGCGTTGATCGGAGCGCTCGGCATGGGCAGTAGCGCGCTCGTCATGCGTCTGGGCTTTGCGCTCACCCCGTGGTACCGATTGCAGGAGAAGCAACGATGAGCAGCGTTGCTATCGAAATCGCGAACGCGCCCGCCCGCGTCAACGTGCGCGCGCTTTCTGTCGAAGTAGGACCGCCGCAAGCGCGCATCGCAACACTCGACGGTCTCGACGTCGACATCGCGCCCGGCCAGTTCGTCTGCGTGCTCGGTCCTTCCGGTTGCGGCAAGTCGACCTTGCTTGCCGCGATCGCGGGGCATATCGCAGCGACACAAGGCACGATCGCCGTCGATGACGAAGCGGTCGAACGCCCGCATCCCGAGCGCGGTCTCGTCTTTCAGCAACACACGCTGTTTCCATGGAAGCGCGTGATCGACAACGTCGCGTTCGGCCTCAAGATGAAGGGCGTCGGCGCGAACGAGCGGCGCAGGCAAGCCGCAGAACTGCTCGAACTCGTTGGACTTGGCGGGTTCGACTCGCACTACCCCGCGCAACTGTCCGGCGGCATGCAGCAGCGCGTCGAAATCGCGCGCGTGCTGATCAACCGGCCACGCGTGCTGCTGATGGACGAGCCGTTCGGCGCGCTCGACGCGCAAACGCGCCGCATGATGCAGACGCTGCTGCTCGATATCTGGACAAAGGTACGCACGACGGTTGTCTTCGTCACGCACGATATCGAAGAAGCGCTGTTTCTCGCGGATCGCATCCTGATGCTATCGAAGCGGCCCGCCCGCGTGGTCGCGGATATTCCGGTGCCGCTTGCTCGACCCCGGTCGGACGATACGACACTCGACCCAGTGTTCGTCGACATCAAGCGCCAATGCCTTTCACTGTTGCGCGACGCCAAGTGACGCCGCGCGATTCCATTATTCGACCGTTCATGTCCGCCCCGAACTTGTTGACCTACGATCCCGAAACGCTTGCACCGGAAGCCGTTGCATTCTTGCCGCGCCTGTCGGATGCCGATGCGGCGGTCCGGCGCATTGCACTGATCGAACTTGCCGATCTGGAAGACCCCGACGCGCTGCAGCCCATTGTCGCGGCGCTGAAACACGACGATTCTGCCACGGTGCGCAGTGAAGCCGCACGCGTGCTCGGCGCGTGGGAAGACCCGCAAATCGTGGAAGCGCTTTGTCATGCGCTGACCGACGTCGATGGGGAGGTGCGCCAGGCCGCAGCATTAAGTCTGTCGGAGCTGAAGGATGCCTCATCGGGCGCGGTGCTCTGCGGATGGCTCGATCGACCCGAACCGTTCGTGAAGGCCGCGGTACTGCGCGCGTTGCGCGAGCTCCGTGTCGCCAATGCGTTCGCACCTGCGTTGCAAGCCCTTGCTGACGACGATCCCAGTGTGCGCATCGAAGCCGTCGGCGTGCTCGGATGGCTGAAGGATGCGCGCGCGCTCGCGCCGCTTGGCCGTATCGCCGCATCCGACAGCAGCGCCGACATTCGCCGCGCGGCGATCGGTGCGCTGGGTTTTGCACAGGGAGACGATTGCGCCACCCCGCTTGCGTTGCTGCAAGCGCTGCGTGATCCCGTGTGGCAAGTCCGTGAGGAGGCTGCGACAACACTCGGCAAGCTGCGCGTCGCATCGGCGCGCGACGCGTTGATCGTCGCGCTCGACGACGACTACTGGCAGGTGCGCCTGCGTGCCGCGCGCGCGTTGGGACAGTTGGGCGACCGTGCCGCGGCACCGCCGCTCGTAGCACTGCTGGCGCACGCGATCAGCAATCTGCGCAAGGAAGCGGCGCTCGCGCTCGGGGAACTGCGCGACCCATCGACAGCGGCGGCACTGCGCGAAGCGTCGGGCGACAGCGATCCCGAAGTGCGAAAGGCGGCCAGAATTGCGCTGCAACAGCTCGAGCCAGTGACACCATGAAGAGTCCGCGGCAGATCGAATTCGACGCTGAGACGCTAACCCTGCATTGGGATGAGGGACCGGCACAACGGCTTACGTCCCGCGCGCTGCGCATGGGGTGCCCTTGCGCCGAATGTCGGCGGCGACGGCTCGATGGAACGGCGCTCGACGTGTCGCCCGATATCGTCATTCTGGAGATTCGCCCGGCCGCTTACGGCATGCAACTGGTGTTCAGCGACAAACATGAGCGTGGCATCTTTCCGTGGGTTTATGTGGCCGGGCTGCCCGAACCGGCAGCGCAATTGCAAGCAGCCTTCCCCATATCCTCGTAACGCTCACGGCGAGCTTAACCTTGCAGTGATGTCCGGTCCGGGCGGACGACAGCTTTGTCGGTCGTCGAACGGCAGCGCACGGCCAGAAAGGTGCCGCTCCCGATCTGCTGTTGAATCTGCTCAGACAGATTGCACTTAGCCCGGATGCCGTGGCTCATTGAAAAGGAATTTGTGTCCGTTCGGACATTCGCTGCCCAGCAATTAGGTGTGTGGAGGTGGGCGCCGGGCGAACGGCGAACGCATAACATCGGGCCGAGAGCAGCCCGACGCGTCAGGAAATAGCAACACCGCGAGCCTGACGGCGAATTTCTCCGACATGCTGGCAAGCGTCGGATAGTCCGACTCGTTGAACAGCCCGGTGATCAAGCATTTCGATGTCACTCGGCGCATACCGCGTATCTTATGTCGCATACCGTGTAATTGAAAGCGGAGCGCGGGAGGTATCATTTTGCCAATTCCGAACAGACCCAAAGGGCGCCCAAAGCATTCACGTCGCAGAGAGTAACCCCGCGTCAAATTGCCCCGGTGCGGGACATGGTTGCCACTATGACCCGCCATCTCGTCCACGTGCAGCTTCGTCAAGGATCGGAGAAAGTGATCGATGAGGTTATATCCGCTCGCGCCCGCCTACGATGCCGGCGGCATTTTCGAACTCGCCGTCGAGCCAGGGCGCCGCTTTTCTGTTGCAATCTACCGGCAAGGCATCGGAGAAGCGCTCGAGTTCCACTGCGGCATCCTTGTAGAGGACCGCGGCGCGATGGATTGCGACAGCGTGAGTGGCCAATGGGTGCTGACTTCGCCGCGCGGACGAACCGCAACGCGTTGCGACGCTGCGTGGCGGTGGCCGAGCTTCCGGTTTCGCTTCGATCGAGCCGATGCGACGTCGGGGGTGTATGTCGCGGTGGCTTACGAGGTGCGCGCCAACGGCGAGCCCGTGCGCCCGCTGGGGCGCAACTGCGCCGCGCATGAGCCTCTATACGGGCTGCCGCCGGACAGCAGAAGTATGGCAATGTTGGTCGCGCGCCCTCCGCGACCATCGGCGTCGGTCGCTTACATCGTGCCTGTCGCGACGTATCAAGCGTACAACTCGATCGGCGGCGGCGGTTTTTATCACGATCCCGTTCGACGTAAGAAACCTGTCAAGACCGTGACCCTGCTAAGACCAGGTGGCGGCTTCGGGGCGCAGTTCGGCGAGCCTGCCGACCCCTATGAACCTCGGTCCCCGCGCCAACAGTTCCCACACTGGGACGCGAAGTTCGTGCGCTGGCTGCAGGCGAAGAACATTGCTTGCGACTTCTACTCCGACCTGGATCTCGATGATGGTGACCGGCTTGATCTAACCCAGTATCGCTGCGTGCTTAGCGTGGGTCATCATGAATACTGGAGCAGGCGCATGCGTGACAGGATGGCCGGCTTCATTGCGAACGGCGGACACTATGCGATCTTTAGTGGAAACACCTGCTATCGGCCAATCGAATTTTCGCGCGGCAGCCCTGATGCTCCCGATCTGCGCGTGACTCGCCTCGCGGAAAATTGGCCCGGTCACGACGAAAGCGACCTGATCGGGCTCAGTTATGGTTATGGCGGCGGCTGGTGGGGAGAATGGCGTCTACTGCGTGGTGGCTGGATCCGGCGCGAGCGCCCAGCAACCGGATTCCGGGTCGAGGACGCGAGTCACTGGGCGCTCGCCGGTACGGAGTTGAACAACGGAGACATTTTTGGTGCCGAAGATCGTCTGGTGGGCTACGAAGTAGACGGCTTGCCGCCGGACCCCAATGGTTTCCACGTGCTTGGCATGACAAGCGCGCTGAATGGATGGGACGTCGGCGGACGCGGCGTATTTGGCGTGCTGCAGCGGGCGGCTGGAAGAGGAGTTCAGCCGGGCATCGTCTTCAACGCAGGCACGACAGATTGGGCTCGCGTCCTCATGGATCCGCACGCCGAAAGTCATTCTGTCGTCGACCGTATCACCAGCAACGTCTTCGAACGCTTGCTGGCCAATCCGAGCAATCGCGACAGACAGTCCGTTACAGCACAGGCTTAATGACGATTCTGCCGCGCACCTAAAGTCGCGCGGGGATATCGGGTGCTGGCCTGAAGAAGCCACGTAGCGTCAGTTGGTTTGACATGAGAGCCGACCATGCTTAATCCGACAGATAGAAGA
The DNA here is from genome assembly GCF_040948665.1 of Paraburkholderia sp. BR14320. Lineage (NCBI taxonomy): Bacteria > Pseudomonadati > Pseudomonadota > Betaproteobacteria > Burkholderiales > Burkholderiaceae > Paraburkholderia > Paraburkholderia sp. BR14320. The sequence goes on along the minus strand of NZ_JBFPKG010000024.1, from coordinate 79,302 downwards.
GGAGTGTACGGATTCCTCGGTAAAGCCATAAAGTGGCCTGTTAAAAGGTTTGTCCCCCCAGCGATCAGGGCCAGGATACTGCCGGCTCACAGCGTCTCAATCTCGGATGCGACGTGGAATCAGGCGTACGGCTCGGGCACCTGGGATTATCTGGGGACGACGCCGGAGATTGCCCGCTATAGCGTGATCGCCGGGTATTGCAAGCACCTGAAACCCGCCGCGCGAGTGCTCGACGTTGGATGCGGCGCTGGCGTTCTTGCAAGTTGGCTTTCGGGCGCCTCGATTTCTAGCTATTTCGGCATCGATCTTTCCGAAGTCGCCATTGAGCAGGCCCGCCAGGCGAATATCGATGGAGCGGAATTCGCCGTCGCCGATGCCGCTACCTTTGAGCCTTCGCAGATATTCGACGTTATCGTCTTCAACGAGATGCTTTATTACCTGGAAGAACCGGAGGAACAGATTCGTCGACTCGCGCGGTGTCTCGCGCCCGGTGGGCTATTGATCGTCAGTATCTGGTATCACGACGACGGAATACGGACGTGGAACAGGTTGAAGGCGGCCTTCGACGAACTCGATCGTGTCCGTATCACACACGCGTCGACGCGATTCAAATGGGACGTGGCCATGCTGAAGTTGCGGTAAATTTTGCACGCATGCATCTGATCAAATGCCGCCCCTGAGCGGCCGCCTCGAGCCACGCTGTTCTGGAAAATCGCAGGCATCGCCCGCGCCCCAAACGGCCCGCACCATCCGTTGCGGACGTGCCGGCATCCGTCGCGTCTCAGCTCAAAGTCCCAAAGTCACGGCGCGGCGTTTGTTTCTGAGTACGAGAAAGTGAAAATGCTTCGCAAGGAATCGCGCGGCGCAACTGAGGACCCAAGGGTGATGCATTGTGTGCCGAAAGGCTTGTGCGAAACGCCTTTCACGAACTGCCTCGGTGACATCGACCCAGCGAAGCTGGGTTTCGAGGGTTCGCTGTCGATGCGCACACGCGTGGGCTAACCTTCCCGACAGCGCGTGCGATGCGCGGAAACGCGCGTTTGCTTCGAGCATGCCTCGAAGCGCCCGTCGATCCGCTGACTTGTCTGTGGAAAGCGAATCATCACGTCTGCGATAGTGGTAACCCATAGCCGGATAGACGACCATTTCCGCTTCGTGCCTGACCAACACGCGCAACAAAAGATCGAAGTCTTCGGCGGAGCGAACCCGCTCGTCATACCGAAGCTCGGACAGCAGTTCGGTTCTGATCATGGGCTGCAAATAGCCGAGTTGCGGCGCTTTGACAAGCGCAACGGCATCGACGGTCCTCGCGGTCCGCAGGCCAAGCAGCGAATACCCGGTCAGCGAGCCGCTTTCGCTCATGATGAGCAAGTCGTCCGCTACAATGCCCGCGCCGTCCGATTCGGCCCTTGCGAGCATCGACTGAAGGCGTCCGTCCGCAAACACATCATCACTGTCGAGGATCGTGATCCAGCGTCCTCGCGCACATGCCAGCGCACGGTTGCGCGCGACCGAGGGTCCCGCGTTGGAAGAAGATGTGAGGAGAACGATACGTGGGTCATTAGCAGCAGCGGCGCGGACAATCTCAGTGCTGGCGTCGGTTGACGCATCATCAACAACGATCAGTTCCCAATCCGCGAGGCTTTGTCTCTGGACCGACCTGATCGCCTCTCCGATCCAGTTCTCTCCATTGAAGTTGGCCATCACGACAGTGACAGAAGGTGCCAACGCGGAAATGCTCGTACGATTCGCGGTGGCTGGCTCCTTGTCGTCGAAACCGCTTTGAAGTGCCGCCGATGCGAGATTTTTGACCCTTAAGCTCATAGTCATAGTTCTGACGCAAGTTTGCAAAGATTGTCGGACAGCGTTCTGCTGAAGTCGGGATAGGCGGAAATAGCGCGGGCGATGCCGTATCGCACCCCAAAGCGAGGGTGGAGATTTTCCAGATCGACGGGTTGCCTGCGACGATGCCCTCGCAGTCGGACTACCCAAGTAATAGAGGCAAAGCCCCGCTGAGTCGACAGATATTTGGTGGTCTCGGTGCGCGCCCCCACATATAACGATCGAATGGTGCGGGTTTGTCCTGGATAGGTGTGCGACGTATGCAGCACTGCCGATGGCAAAACAGGCCGAGGAATCCTGTGAGATCCTGCCAACACCACGGCGGTTTTACACGCAGGTCAGATGAAATCTGACCGTCCTGGCGCGGCCCGAACATATGCAAAACAGGTCGAAGCCAATTTAACGCAGAAGCCGAGTGAAGCGCCACTTTCCATATGTAAGTAGTGTAAGTGGCAGTTGAAACGCAACAGCGAACGTCGCATTCGGGTTGATTCTGTTGAAAAACCCGCCCAAGAAGCGAGATTTTGGCTATCCTGGAAGACATCGATCGACGGGAGTGCATCGTCATGATAGGTCTATATCACTGATCGCTTTTACAGCTCGGTCTTCCTTGACCCATGCGCGCATCCGTCGCTCGATTGCCGCGACCTGCTCATCCAGTTTTTCTGAGCCCATTCCACTGCTCACGTAGCGTATCGATTAGCGCTGCTGGGAGACGCTCGGCAACACTTGCCAGCACGTCCGGTATCGCCTTATCCAATGCCACCCGGCCTTTGCCCATCACTTCACCATATTCGGTGAGCAGTCCCCGCAGACTGTTGATTTGCATCGTGCGGAATTTCACTAGCTGGTCCCGCATCCGGTGCAGAGCCAGCATTGCCTGCTGCATTTCGGTCTTCACTGCGATCGACTTGCTGGGCTGCTGTGCAGCCAGCCAGATCGCTCGTGCGTCAGCTGCGTCATTCTTGTTACGTATATTGAACGCGTTCACGAAGACCGCCGGTATCAGCTTTCCCTGATGGCCCATCTTCGTAAACTGTCTCGCCCAGTGATGCGCTCCGCTACACGCCTCCATCCCGATCATGCATTGGGCACGGTTCGCAAAGTGCTCCAAAAATCTCGCGCGTCTGATCGGCTTATTCGCGATCTCGCCTGTCTCTTCGTCGATGTAATGCACCTGAAACACATTCTTCGCGATATACAAACCCACCATCGTACAGGTCATTTTGGTTCCTCGAGGCGCCGGTACACCCGTAGATTTTGTGCCCCGAACGTTGTTGCTATTGGTTTCGCAGTAACGACGTCTTCTGAACCGACGCGTGGGCGGGACGCGTTCATTTCATTCAACAGGCTAGCGGTCAGGGTAGGCTCTTCTATTCATTTAACCTGGACAGTCATGTCCCGCATGACCACCTTCACGAAAACGCCAAGCCCGCTACGCAAGTCTATGACGCATCGACTCCGTTCACTGAGGCTACCCCGTGCTCGTTTGATCCCTACGTGTTGAACCCCGCGGGAACGAATTACAACGTGCCGAACTTCCACCGCATTATCGTTCACAGACAGACCACGCCGATGGAATGGACGAAGTTCACGTTTGATTCGACGAAGAACGCACCGAACGGGCTCGATGCCGTTCTCGTGGTCGAGGCAGAAAGTTGCGCTGAACTAATTGCCAATATGATTCGCCGAGGGTTTGCCGAGACAAACCTATCGTCGTGATATTTGACGAGGGCGAATCGAGTTCGAGCAGCTGCTGCGGAGCCCGTCGCTGTCGATCGGGGCCACTCCGCGGCGTCCGAGAACAAGTGCAACTGCCGCGGATTCCGTGCAGACTCCAGCTCTCGAGAGAATGGAGCCGTGAACAGGAAAGTACCGAAGTTTTCCCTAGAAGTCCCGGAGCAAGACGCGCCCCGGGTGCGCGGTCAGCCTAGCGAACATCCGTCAATGGGGCGGCGGTCGACCAGTACAACAATGAACGTGAACATCAGGGACGATGGTGTTACGGCAAGGCCCCGATGCGCAACTTTCTCGATTCACTACAACTCGCCAGGGAGAAACTCATTCCCATTGATCGCGTCTTCTCTATCGGCCCAGACTACCTGCCAGATCGAGTTCCAGCCAACACACTTCAGCTATGGGATTCGTGAAACAGGGGCAAGGTCACTTTCCGGCCCTGAACGCTCCCCGAGATCATTGGAAAGATACCCCGTGGAAAAGTGCTCATCGTCCACCACCGTCTGGACGTTCGTCGCTTCCGATTCGCAGACCGCGAAAAAAGTAACCTGCGGGCGCCTTTTAATCGCAAGAATAAGCCTATTTTCCGCCGTGCTCTAACCTCCGGCCCACTTCCTGCCGACATCCAGTAGTATCTCTTACCTGACGAGAGGCTCGAAAAGGTAATTACTACCGAATCACTATCGCTTATTCCCTTTTTGCGAATTCGCTCGCTGGCTGCGCAAAGGCAGATCAAGTGAGGATCGCTCCGGTAATCGAAATCCCTCCGACAAGCAGTTCGATAGAAAACGCGGCGCCTTGATGAACGCCTGGGAGCCGTCGTCCGATCGTATTGCAGCGGTTTGATAAGCATACCGAATTAAAAGGTGCAACCACTTTCTGGCGCACGTCAGACCCGTGTGACTCGAGCGCTTACCAACTGAATTTGGCCGGGTCTTCCGGCTGCGGATTATTTCTGTGATCAATCGACGACGATTTCTCGGCTGCCTGACGGCAGCTGCAAGCAGCTATGTACTGGTTGCGTGCGGTGGCGGGAGCAACAGCGACGCCACTGCGCCTCGCAGCAACAGCAGTGCGGCCAAGGCAAACGCCAGCGTATCCACCTCACCTAACGGCACGACAACCCCGCCGGCAGCGTCCATTGTCGACGCCTCCGGCATCATGTGGACGACCTCCAACGGGTATATGGCAAGAAGCGCATGGACGATGTCGAGGCGAACCGTTTCACGGAGCGACTTGGTTTGCCGACTGGCTGGTTGGACTCGCCGCGCTCGGAAGCGGAGATTCCCGAGTCGGTGTCACGGCTGCTCACTCCTGCTTCGCGCGGACGTGCGTCCGCGGATCAACATGAGCCGATTGCGGCCACCGCGAACGACGATGCGTCAGGAAGACCCGCAAATTCGAAGGTGCACACGCGGCGCGCGCGGACGGGCGTCCCGGTTGAGCCAGAAAGCGCCTCGCCTGCTTCAGCGGATGTCGGAGAAGCGACAGAGGCAATCGTCGTCAGCCAGCAATATCACATAAGCGGTGCCTCCGCCGAGGCCGCCGGTCGCTCCTCTGAAGGCAGTGATGGCAAGCTGCCGGTGGTCACACCGCCCACCGCTGAATTGCTTCCAGCCGCTGCAATCCCGCAGCAAAACCCCGTGTCGCTCCCCGCTTCCGTCACCAGCCTGGACAACCTTGTCGGTATCGCGCCAATCGCGGAAGCGTTGATCAAGACGCTGGCAGGTAAGGCACGCACGGGGCCGATTGGACGAATTGAAGGCTCTGGAACTTCTGCAGCAGGCAGTCCTGCTGTGAGTCGGCGGTAGCGTACGACGATCCGCTGTCCGATGAGGCGTGCAGCGCATTGAGCCGTCCGGGCCCGGTGCGCTCCACAACGGCTTATGCGGTCGACGATCGGGAGCGCCTGCCGTCCCTGAAACAGCGCAACCCGCTTATGCGCGAGTCTACGCGTTAATGGTCGAGAAATGGCCGAAGCCTGGCGGCGCGACTCGGGTGCATCAGCTTTCGCATTGCCTTGCTTTCGATCTGCCGGATGCGTTCGCGCGTCAGGTCGAACTGTTTGCCCAGCTCCTCGAGCGTATAGTCAGTCGATGTATCGATCCCGAAACGCATCCGCAACACCTTCGCTTCACGCGGCGACAATGCATCGAGCGCCTCATCGATTGCGACGCGCAGGTTCGCCTGCACGGCCGCATCTGCGGGCGATGCCGCCATCGGGTCTTCGATCATATCGCCAAGTGTCGCGTCGGCATCCTCACCCACTGGCGTCTCGAGCGATACGGGTTGCCTCGCGACCTTCAACATGCCGCGAACCTTCTCTTCCGGCAGTTCCATGCGCTGCGCCAACGCGGCAGGATGAGCCTCGCGTCCGGTCTGCTGCAGGATCTCGCGGGAAATCCGGTTCAGCTTGTTGATCGACTCGATCATGTGCACCGGCACCCGGATCGTGCGGGCCTGATCCGCAAGCGAACGCGTCACTGCCTGCCGCACCCACCATGTTGCGTAGGTTGAAAACTTCCAGCCGCGTCGATATTCGAATTTGTCGACGGCTTTCATCAGGCCGATATTTCCTTCCTGGATGAGATCCAGAAAGTGCATGCCCCGGTTCACGTATTTTTTCGCAATGGAGATCACGAGCCGCAGGTTGGCCTCGATCATCTCGCGCTTTGCTTGCCGCATCTTTGACTCAGCCGCCATCACCTGCCGGTTGATTTTCTTCAGCTGCTGCAACGACAGGCCGACCTTCGCTTCGATATCGAGAAGCTTCTGCTGTTCGGCCTGAATTGCCGGCAGACTACGTTCGAGCGCGTCGCCGTACGCGCGCGACGCCGCCGCCGTGTTTTCAGTCCACGTGAGATCAGTTTCTTGTCCAGGAAACGACGCGACGAATTTCTCGCGCGGCATGCCGCACCGGTCAACGGCAATTTGCAGGATATGCCGCTCGACCGCACGCACCTGTGCGACCTGCTGTTGCACGTCGGTACATAGCCGGTCGATGGTTCGCGCCGTAAAGCGAATGGGTGCCAGCTCGCGCTGGATCGCTTCGCACAGGTGAGCGTGGGTCACGCGCCCCTTACCCTGCGCAGCACAGGAACCGGAAATCTGCTCGAACAGTTCGCGCACTCGGGCAAATATAGCGAGGCTGTCGCTCGTGAGCTGTTTCAGACGCGCTTCGTTCGCCCTCGCCGTGTCCCGTTCTTCGAACTCACTGTCCTCATCGCCCTCGTCGCTCCCGGCGTCGTCACCATCAGCGATGGCCTGCTCGATGTCCGGCGTTTCGACTTCACCTAATCGGCCCCTATGAGACGTTCGGGGTAGAGCCAGGGATCGATGACAATCGCCGTTCCGCTGTAAGTTATAACGTCATCTTCATCCATGTATCACTTCGGGTTTGAAGCCGAATGTGGATTCATATGAACCACTCGCGGGCCGCAAGCAGCCAAGCCAGAATGATGTTTGCACGTCCGCTGCCGCTCAGCGAACTGTGAGTGCCGACGCCGGTTGGATACTGGAGCCGCGATGATAGACGTCGACACTCAGATCACAAAATCACCCGGATGGTGCCCTAACCCCGAAAGAAGCACGCTAGGATGGTTCTCGCTCTGCCACATGCTCGAGCAAATGCGCAACAAAGCGGGTGAGCTTTGGCAGCGGTCGCCGGTCGTGTCGATACACGACGTGGATAGGGTGCGGGTCGGGCAAGTACGTCTGCATCACCGGCACCAATGCCCCGCTCGCCAGATCGTGTGCCACCAGAACCTCGGGCTGCAGCAACAATCCTGCACCGGCGATGGCAGCTATACGTAGACCGTTGCCATCGTTGCATGTGAAAACCGGATCCTTCGAAGACTGTGGCCCATCCCCACCCCTCAGTTTCCAGCCGTTGCGGCCATTCCACACCGTGTGAGACAGGCAGTGATGTTCGCTCAGGTCCTGCGGCGTCTCTGGACGGCCATGTCGGGCGAGGTAGCTCGGAGACGCACAGATCACCATGCGGTAGCTGGTCAACGGTTTTGCTATCAGGTCGGTGTCGCCTAGTTCACCAATTCGGATGGCCAGATCAAAACTCTCGTCAATAAGGTCGACGACGCGATTGCTCAATTCCAGTTCAATGCGCACGCGCGGATAGATCTGCTGGAAAGTCGCGGCTAGAGGAGCGATGACACAGGAGCCAAAGGTGATCGGAGCACTTATCCGCAATGTGCCGGATGGCGACGCGCGTAACCGTTCGATCGATGTCTCAGCCGTACGCACGTGTTCAAGCGCACGCTTGGCGTCTTCATAGAAAACGCGACCAGCATCAGTCAAGTTCTGCCGTCGTGTGGTGCGCTCCAGCAAGCGCGCGCCGAGACGCTCTTCAAGTTCACGCACATACTTGCCGACCATTACGGCCGATATTTGCAGCCGTTGTGCCGCCTCGGTGAAGTTGCCTCCCTCCACGACGGCAACGAAGGTTTCCATCGCGCGCAGTTTGTCCATATTGCTAACTATGGGTTAGTAGTGTTGGAAATTAGAGCACATTTATCACCTCAATGGTTTGGTTAAGAATGTTGATGATTCAACCCGAACTCGAAAAGGAGTGTTTTATGAAGATCGTCGTAATCGGCGCCGGTGGAGACGTAGGTCGTTCCGTGGCAGATGAACTTGCGCGCAGCGGTAAACACGAAATCATCCGTGTCGGGCGCACCCACGGTGACCATCACGTTGACATCACCAGTGATGACAGCGTGGGTGCGCTGTTCAAGAAGATCGGACAAGTCGACGCCATCATCGCTGCCGCGGGCAATGTCATTCTGGCTCCCATCGAAAAGATGACAGCGGCCGACTTTCACAAAGGCTTGCAGGACAAGCTGCTAAGTCAGGTGCGCGTCGCGCTGGTTGGTCAGCATTACCTGTCCAATGGCGGGTCGATCACGCTGACCTCCGGCATCGCGGTCGATGATCCGATTGCGCAAGGTTCCAACGCCGCAGCGTCGAATGCTGGGATTGAAGGATTCGTGCGTGCTGCTGCGTGCGATTTTCCACGGGGCATCCGCATAAATGCCGTTAGCCCGACAGTGCTGACGGAATCTATGGACCGGTTTGGTCCGTTCTTTCCCGCCTACGAAAGCGTGCCGGCAACACGTGTGGCAATGGCCTATAGACGCAGCGTGGAAGGCGTGCAAAGTGGTCGCGTCTATCGGGTTGGTCATTGAAGTAGAGGGCTCGAGGCAATTTGTGGTAGACCCTAGCTACCAAGCGAAAGCAACGGGGATGCGACCAACGGACGGCGCAACTTTGCAATGAAATTGAATGACCGCTATCGAAAAAGTTGGTCGCCCCTTGGGGGGCGGGTTAAGGCAGTGCCCTCCGCAATTTGCTCGCCGGAGACCGGCCATTGAGCGAGGGCGAATGAGACCTCGTCCAGCCAAACTGGACGACGACCTCGACCGGCGGCTCCTGGCCGGCAAGCGTCCGCTCACCGGCCTCAGGGCAATCAGACTTCAGTTTGCTCTGCCATCTCAAGGGCATCGTCGACTTCAATCCCGAGGTACCGCACGGTACTCTCGAGCTTCGTATGGCCCAACAACAACTGAACTGCACGAAGATTTTTGGTGCGTCGATAGGTCAGCGAAGCCTTCGTGCGGCGCATCGTATGTGTCCCGTACGCTGCGTCATCGAGTCCGATTGATGCGACCCAGCGATGAACGATGCGGGCGTACTGACGCGTCGACAAGTGCGGCGACGCATGTAGGCGACTTGGAAAAAGATAGTCAGCCGGCTTCAGTCGTTGAGCAGCGATCCAGGCCGCCACGCTCTGCCGCGTTTGCTCCGTGATCTCAAACTGCACGGGTCGGTGCGTCTTTTGTTGCATGAAAGTTGCCCGCGAGACCACGTGGGCGACGCTGCGGGCCAACTGCCGCAGCCTGACCGAGCGGACGGACGCGTACCGGACGGCCGCCGCTGACCTGCAGGGGCAACTGGACGCGGCCCGGCTCGCGCTCACTGAAATGAAGGAGGCGCATGCCAGGGAATTCGCCGCGGTGCACACCCGCTATGAAGGGCTGTCCCGACAGCTGCTGCAGGAGACGGAGCACCGGCGCCACGCGCTGCAGAACGAGCGTGAACGGCTGACGGGACAGGTTGCCGAAAAGCAGGAGCGCGTGGCGGCGCTCGAAGCGCTGCGGGATCGCCTGCTCGGCGACCTTGCGGCGGAACGCGACGCGCGCCTGCGCGCAGCCGCGGACGTCGCGGCGCTGACCACGGTGGTCGCGGAACAGCGTGCGCTGCTGGCCACCGTCGACGGTCGCGCCCACGCTGCCGGGTCATCGCCCCACCGCAAACCGGCCAGCACGTCGCCGACGCCGGCGACCACCAGACGGCGCCGCCCGAAATGAACCGCCCACCCGGCCTGCCAGGCTTTTCCGGCTGGCTCGACATGGCCAGCGCGCCCCCGCAGCGTCTGCCCGACACCATTGACGCGGCGCTCGCCTATGTCGCCGACGCCCTGGGCCACCCGGTCTACACGCGCTGGACACTCGCGTTACTCAAGCGCGGATGTCCGTCACTGGCCGACGCGAAACGCGATCACCCCCTCGTGTTCGCGCTGCTGCTTGATCACGATGCCGCGGTCGAGTACTGGGAGCGCGGGCGGCTCCGGGTCGCCGCAGGCGATACCGCACCGACGCCTCACACCGTGCTGCTGCGGCTGCTCAGACAGCACCGGCGGTTCCGGTTCGCGCCGGACGACGCGGCCACGCCCACGGTGTCCGCCACGGCCGCTGCGGATACAGCCGTCACTGCCCTCGCCGATCCGGACGCACCCGGTCCTTCCAGTCCGGCGCGCTGGCTCGCGGTGCTCGCGCCCGATGCCGCCGGCCGCGCGTGGCTCACGCGCGCGGGTCGCTGTACCGCTATGCCGGCGTGCGGCTGGCGGAACTGGTGTGGTCGGAAGCGGACGGCCTGCCCCGGCTCGAGGTGGATTCGCAGGACCAGTGGACCCTGCACGTGCAGGGCAAAGGCGGGAAGCGCCGGTCGGTGCCGCTGCCCTCGGTGTGCGTGCCGGCACTGCGCGCCTACCGGCTCGCGCGCGCCTCGCCGGCCTGCCCGTCGCCCTTTGAACGGGTCGCCCTGATCCACAGCGAGAAGCGTGACGCGCTCGGACACAGCGGCCTGTACGACGAGGTCAAGGCCGGCCTGCTCGCCGCCGAAACGAGGGTGACGCCCCGCGACCTGGAGACGCTTACACTACTGCGCGCCGCGTCGACGCACTGGTTACGGCATGGCTATGCTCGCGCCCTGGTGGTGGATCACGCGGTGCCGTTGCCGGTGGCGCAGACGCTGCTCGGTCATGCGTCGGTGCAGACGACGGCCGCCTATGCGCGCACGGATCTGACGCAGACGCGGGCGTTCGTGGAGGGGAGTTTTCCAGACGAAGCTCAACCCGTGGCTGAAAAACGAAGGAAAGCATCTGCATTACCCCACCACGGACGCCTGTCGGTGACCGACCTGCCTATGCTCGTGACTGCTCCGTTCGGCCACTGCTGTCGTTCATGTGTGGACGCTGATATGTCCGCTTACGGCTGCTCACCGATCTTTCCCAAAGGAGCGCCGACGAACGACAGCTAACCAGAGGCGCCTTTTCCACATCCAATCTCATCTATGGTGTCGGAAATCTCACTAATAGCGGCGGCGATCTAATTATTAGTGTCGTTTTACGCCGTGCGACGGCGTTTCCCTGCTCATCAAGTCATCATAGATCCGTACTGGAGACCATTTTCAAAACCGTACAGGTACTGTACCGGGGCGCTCGCTAGAATGACCTTCACCGTTTTCTGTTGGCGACACCGGAGCCCATCCCTCATGTCTTTCGTCACTCTCAGCGCGCTGCCCGCCGGCGTTCTGTTCGCGCTCGTCACCTCGATCACGCCCGGTCCGAACAACACGATGCTGCTCGCTTCGGGCGTCAATTTCGGCTTTCGCCGCACGCTGCCGCATCTGTCCGGCATCAGCGTCGGCGTGGCGCTGTTGATGTTGTCGGTCGGCGTCGGCCTCGGCGAAGCGTTCGTGCACTTTCCCGTGCTGTACACGGTGCTCGAAGTCGTCAGCGTCGCTTATCTGCTGTATCTGGCGTGGAAGATCGGCACGTCGGGCGAGCTGAAGCTCAGAAACGGCGAGCGGCGCCCGATGCGTTTTCATGAAGCAATCGCGTTCCAATGGGTCAATCCGAAGGCGTGGATGATGGTGCTGACCGCCGCGACGACGATTCATCTGAGCAACAGCTTCGGCATGAACGCCATTGCAATGGCCGCGGTGTTCTATGTGATCGGCTTTCCGTGCATCTGCGTGTGGGCCGGTTTCGGCACCGCGATGCGCGAGGTCCTGTCGAACCCGAAGCGGCTGCGCATCTTCAACGTCGCGATGGCGCTGCTGCTCGTGGGGTCGCTGTATCCGATCGCGCTGAAGCTGTTCGGGCACGGCGGCTGAGCGTCCGAGGCGCCGCCGCGTCTACCACGCTCCCTGCCCGACTCGCTCGATGAAGCGCCACAACGCGTCGTCGGTCGAATACGGCGCGTTGAAGCGGAACCACGCGCTCGGCGCGTCGTCGGGACGGAAATAGGAGCCCGGCGCGAGCCAGATGCCGTGCGCGAGCGCGGCGGTCGCGACCTCGGCGGCGCGCTCCGCCTCGATCGGCAGGCGCGCCAGCATGAAGAGCCCCGCGCGCGGCCGGTGAAACACCTCGAGCCCGAGCGCGTCGAGCCGCTCTTCGAGCGCCACGTGCGCGAGCTTGAGCCGTTCGTTGACCGTCTCGACGTGGCGCGCGTAACGCCCTTCCACCAGCACCTTGTCGACGATCCGCTCGATCGTTTCCGACGACGTCAGCCCCACCGCCATCTTTGTTCGCGCGAGTTCGCGCAGCACCGCCTGCTCGGCCACCACATAGCCGCAGCGCAGCGACGGCGTCACCGTCTTCGAAAAGCCGCCGACGTGCAACACGCGCTGCAAGCCTTCCATCGCCGCCAGCAGCGGCGCGCCGGCCGGCGCGAGTTCGCGGCTCACGTCGTCCTCGATCACCCAGATGCGCTCGCGCTCGGCGATCTGCAGCAAGCGGAACGCGGCCGACATGCCGAAGGTCGCGCCGGTCGGATTCTGCAGCGTGGTGTTGATGAAGATGGCCTTCGGCTTGTGCCGCGCGACCAGCGTTTCGAGCACCTCCGTATCGACGCCGGCCGGCGTGCGCGGCACGCCATGCACGACTAGCCCGGCGAGCTTCAGGATCTGCAGCAGGTTGCAGTAGCCGGGGTCCTCGACGATCACCGCATCGCCCGCGCGCAGCAGCGTTCGCACGATCAGATCGAGTCCTTGCGTCGCGCCCTGCGTGAGCAGCACGTTCGCGACGTCGACCGGCAGCCCGCGTCGGTCGAGTTGTTCGGCAATGCGCTCGCGCAGCGGCGCAAAGCCGTACGGATGGCCGTAGTCGCCGAGACGCGCGGCTGGCACCCGGCTCAGCGCGCGCAGCGAGTGCTGCAGGCCGCTCTCGTTGGTCCATTCGCTCGGCAGCCAGCCGCAGCCCGCCTTGATCGGCACCGAGTGATCGGCGAACACGTCGGACAGCAGCCACGTCGCGGTCAGGCTCGGCGGCGTCCAATCAGCGACGGCCGCGCGCGCGGACGGCGAGCGCGCCGCCACCCGATAGCCGGAGCCACGCCGCGCGACCACCAGCCCCATCGACACGAGCCGGTTGTACGCCTCGGTCACCGTGAAGGTGCTCAGCGCGTGGCTTTGCGCAAGCTGCCGCACCGACGGCAGCAATGCGCCGGCGCGCAGCGATTGCGCGTCGATCGCGCGCGCGAAGCCTTGCACAACCTGTTCGACGAGCGTCGGCGCCGCACGCCGGTCGCGTTGAAGGTCCAGTTCGATCATGTTTTGGGCGAAAAACCAGGGGCAAAAAGACCAACCGCGGACCGCCCGCCTACCGGGACAGTTCGCGCCAATCCGCCAGCACAGTTGGCACCACACTTCGTCAACTGTTTATGCCGCCATTAAACCGCGAGGACTACAGTTTGGCTACGCTCAAAGCCCCAACCGACCCCCACTTCGAGGAGATGCCATGACTTCGCGCCCCGTCATCGACGATCTGTCGTCCTTCTGGATGCCCTTCACCGCCAACCGCCAGTTCAAGGCCGCGCCGCGCCTGCTGGAATCGGCAAAGGGCATGTACTACCGGAGCACCGACGGACGCGAGATTCTCGACGGCTGCGCGGGACTGTGGTGCGTGAACGCCGGTCATAGCCGCGATGAAATCGTCGCCGCGATCACGCAGCAGCTGTCGACGCTCGACTTCGCGCCGACCTTCCAGATGGGCCACCCGCTCGCGTTCGAAGCGGCGGCGAAGGTTGCCGAGCTGATGCCGGAAGGGCTCGACCGTATCTTCTTCACGAACTCGGGCTCCGAATCGGTCGACACCGCGCTGAAGATCGCGCTCGCCTACCATCGCGCGCGCGGCGAAGCTCAGCGCACGCGTCTGATCGGCCGCGAGCGCGGCTATCACGGCGTCGGCTTCGGCGGCATTTCGGTCGGCGGCATCGCGCCGAATCGCAAGACGTTTTCGGGCGCGCTGCTGCCGGCGGTCGATCATCTGCCGCACACGCACAACCTCGAACACAACGCGTTCTCGAAGGGCCAGCCGGCATGGGGCGCGCATCTGGCCGAGGAATTGGAGCGCATCGTCGCGCTGCACGACGCTTCGACGATCGCCGCGGTGATCGTCGAACCGGTGGCCGGCTCGACCGGCGTGCTGATTCCGCCGCAAGGCTATCTGCAGAAGCTGCGCGAGATCTGCACGAAGCACGGCATCCTGCTGATCTTCGACGAGGTGATCACCGGTTTTGGCCGTCTCGGCAAGGCGACCGCGAGCGAACACTTCGGCGTCACCCCGGACCTGATCACGATGGCGAAGGCGATCAACAACGCGTCGATTCCGATGGGCGCGGTCGCGGCCAGCCGGACGATCCATGACACGGTGGTCGGCAGCGGCGCGCCGGGCGCGATCGAGCTGTTCCACGGTTACACGTACTCGGCGCATCCGGCGGCGGCCGCTGCCGCGATCGCGACGCTCGATCTGTACCGCCGCGACCAGCTGTTCGAGCGCGCGGCGAGCCTCGCACCGGCGTTCGAAACCGCCGCGCATGGGCTGCGCGGCGCAAAGCATGTGAAGGACGTGCGCAATCTCGGCCTCGTCGCGGGCATCGAGCTCGAATCGCGCGACGGCGCGCCGGGCGCGCGCGCCTACGAGGCTTTCGTCAAATGCTTCGAGGCGGGCGTGCTGATCCGCTTCACCGGCGACATCCTTGCATTCTCGCCGCCGCTGATCATCGACGAAGAGCAGATTGCGCGGCTCTTCCGCACGGTTGGCGAAGTGCTGGCGACGGTGCAGTAAGGAGGCGGGCAAGCCCGCCAGCGGGTGACAACGAAAGAGCGGCGGCACGCGCATGCGTGCCGCCGCTCTTTTCCATTGCCGCCGCTTTGCGAGCCGCAAGGCTCAGTGATGCGCGCGCGACGCCCGCGTTTGCGCGGCCTTTTTCGCGGCAGCGGAGCGTCCAGCCGCGCCTTTGGTCGCCGCGGCCTTCTTGGCTGCGGCGGAGCGGCTCGCAGCAGGCCGCTTAGCTGCAGCCGACTTCGCCTGCTTCGACATCGCCGCCGACGACGCCCCAGCCTTGCTCTCACGCTTGAGCACGCTTTCCGACACACGCGAGCGTTTAGCACTGGACTCCTTGCTCGCGCTCTTCTTTGCAGCGCCCGCGTGCTTGCCCGCCGCACTATCCTTCTGCGCTTTCTTGCGGGTCGCCTCGCTCGTCGCGCCCTTCTTCGGCGGCTTTACGTCGACGCCGGCGCGCCGCGCCTCGGACAGCCCGATCGCGATCGCCTGCTTCGGCGAGCGCACGCCGTGCTTGCCGGCGCGGACCTTGTCCACCTGTTCCTTGATGAACTCTCCCGCTTGGGTACTCGCTGATTTGCCCGCGCGTTTATCGGCCGCGGCACGCTTCAAGGTTTTCTGCTCTGGCATGACGGTTCTCCGGTTGTGGGTGAGCCTTTATAGTTCAGCAACGAGCGTGCCGCAACGCCCGTCCGCGCCCTGGTCCGGCAGCGGTTACGGGCGGGACTCGCGTGCGTGGGCGGGACGGCGTATGGTTGTGGACATGGGACGGGAGTCAGCGCCGAGGCGCCAACTCAAATCGACCGCTTGCACGGAGACAGCCATGAAGATAGTTACGGTTCGCGCTGGCGCACATATCGAGGGCGTGCACTGGATCGCCGAGTACGTCGAAGACGTCCACGAAATTCGCGTGTTTCGCGAGGGGCAAGAGGTGGACGTGCACAACGCGCCGTCCACCCTGTTCGGCGATGAAGAGAACGCGGGATCGAAAAACACCGCCGATCATCGCGCGATGGAAGCGGCCGTGCTCGCTTACCTGAAGCGCTTCGTCATGGAGCACGACGCGGAAGAGTAGGTTTCACCGGCGGCAGAAGCCGCCGCGGACGCGCCTTCACCAGCACTCACGCGGCCAGCGCGCGGCAGTCACGACGGACCGCCGCGCGCCGCGTCCTCAATCCGCCGGCCGCATTTTCTTCACCTCGGCGTCCGATGGCTGCACGCTCGCGCCATCCACATAGCGGTACGACGTCATCACACCCTTGCCGTCCTTCACGCCGGTCACGCCGACATACGCGCCCATCGTCGACTGGTTGTCCTGCGCGCGGTACGTGATCGGACCGAACGGCGTCTGCACATTGAGCCCCTTGAACGCGGCGGCGAGTTTGTCCGCATCGGTCGACCCCGCCTTCTTGATGCCGTCCGCGATCGACATCAGCGCCGAATAGCCGACCACCGAGCCCAACCGCGGATAGTCGTGATATTTGGCCCGATACGCGTCGACGAACTGCTTGTTCGCGGCCGTATCGATCGAATACCACGGGTAGCCGGTCACGATCCAGCCGGTCGGCGCTTCGGCGCCGAGCGGATCGAGGTAGTCGGGTTCGCCGGTCAGGAGCGACACCACCGAACGATCCTTGAAGAGCCCGCGCGTGTTGCCCTCGCGCACGAACTTGCCGAGGTCGGCGGCGAACAGCACGTTGAAAATCGCGTCAGGCTTCGCGTCGGCGATCGCCTGGGTCACCGCGCCCGCGTCGACGTTGCCAAGCGGCGTCGCCTGTTCGACGACGAATTGCACGTCCGGCTGCGCGGCCGTCAGCAGTTTCTTGAAGGTCGCCACCGCCGATTGCCCGTACTCGTAGTTCGGATACACGATCGCCCAGCGCTTCTTTTTCAGCTTGGCGGCCTCGGGCACCAGCATCGCCACCTGCATATAGGTCGAAGGACGCAGACGGTATGTGTATTTGTTGCCATCGGCCCAGACGATCTTGTCGGTCAGCGGTTCGGCGGCGAGGAAGAAGATTTTCTTCTGCTTCGCGAAGTCGGCGAGCGCAAGGCCCGTGTTCGACAGGAAGCCGCCGAACAGCAACTGCACCTGCTCACGCGCGATCAGTTCCTGCGCGACGCGGATCGTGTCGCCGGGGTTGCCGCCGTCGTCGCGCGAAATCACTTCCAGTTGCTTGCCGAGCACGCCGCCGGCCGCGTTCACCTGCTCGAGCGCGAGATTCCAGCCTTGCTTGTAAGGCCCGAGAAAGGCGGGCTGCGCCTTGTAGCTATTGATCTCGCCGATCTTGATGGTCTGCTGGGCGCTCGCGCCGAACGCGGCGAACGAGCACACGGTCGACACCATGAGGCGAGAGATCCATCCTGCGCGCGTGGTCATGCGTTACTCCGTAATCAGAAGGAATGGTGGTTTTTTCAGACGTGCGAACGGGCGGGCAAGCGCGCCGGACCCGCGCACCTGCGGACGACGGCCGACGGCTCATTGCTCGCGCGGTTGCGCGCGGATTCTGGCCACGGTCGCGGCGACGTCCCGCCATGCCGGCTTGCCGTCCGCGAACTGCGCGCGCAGGTACGGCACGAACCCGGCGACCTGGGCGTCGTTCAAAATTTCGCGGTAAGCCGGCATCGTACCGAGTTCGGGCCGCGCAGGCGAGCCGATGCCGTCGAGAATCACGCGAATCGGGTTGTCCGGCGCCGCGCCGTGCGGGTTCGTATGCAGCGCGAGCGACGGATGTGCGCCGAAAAGCCGCGCGCTCGCCTATCATCGGCGCCATCGGCCTCTCCTTTCGCCGGCATTACTGGATGAATTCACACGCTCAGATAAGCGCGCCTCACCGTTTCGTTCCGTGCGAGTTCGCCGATCGTGCCGCTGAAACGGATCTGCCCTTTTTCGAGCACATACGCGCGGTCGCTGACCAGTTCGGCGAAGTGCAGATTCTGTTCCGACAACAAAATGGATAGCCCTTCGCGCTTCAATTCGAGAATCATGTTCGCCATCTGCTCGACGATCACCGGCGCGACGCCTTCGGACGGTTCGTCGAGCAACACCAGATACGGATTGCCCATCAGCGTGCGCGACACGGTCAGCATCTGCTGCTCGCCGCCGCTCATCTGGCCGCCGGGGCGCTGCGGCATTTCGCCGAGATTCGGAAACAGGCGGAACAGCTTTTCCGGCGTCCATTGCGGCGCGCCTTCGCGCGGCGGCTGGCGGCCCGTGTCGAGGTTCTCCATCACCGACAGATCCGCGAACACGCGGCGGTCCTCGGGCACGAAGCCGACGCCCATGCGCGCGATCTTGTACGGCGCAAGCGCGCTGATGTTCTGGCCGCGAAACGTGACTTCGCCGTGGCGCCGCGGCAGCAGTCCCATCACCGCTTTCATCGTCGTCGATTTGCCGGCGCCGTTGCGGCCCATCAGCGCGACCACTTCGCCACGGCCAACTTCGAGGTCGACGTCGAACAGGATGTGCGCGCGTCCGTAAAACGCATTGAGGCCGGAGACTTTCAGCATCGGTTCGCTCATTGCTGCGCTCCCCGGCCATTGCGCGCGTTGCCGTCCGCGTCCTGCAGCGCCGCGTGCGGCCGGAACATCTTGCCGGTGCCGAAATAGACTTCCTGCACGCGCGGGTCGTTGCGAATCGTATCGCCGTCGCCCTCGGCGATCAGCTTGCCGCGCGCGAGCACGATCATCCGGTCCGCGTACGCGAATACGACGTCCATGCTGTGCTCCGTAAACAGCACGCCGATCTTTCGTTCGGTCACCAGACGCCTGGTCAACGCCATCAATTCGTTGCGCTCCTTCGGCGCCATGCCGGCGGTCGGTTCGTCCATCAACAGCAGCTTCGGCCGGTTCGCGAGCGCGATCGCGAGTTCGACGCGCTTCACGTCGCCATACGCGAGCACCCCGCACGCGCGTTTCGCGTGCTCGCTCATGCCGACCTGTTCGAGCAACGCGAACGCTTCGCCGGCATGGTGCGCAGCCGCCGGTTTCCAGAGACCGAAGGTCTTTTTTTCGCGCGACACCAGCGCCATCTGCACGTTTTCGAGCACCGTCATCGAGTTGAAGGTCGCGGCGATCTGGAACGTGCGGCCGACACCGCGCCGCCAGATATCGCGCGGCCGCATGCCGACGAGTTCATGACCGTCGAGCAGGATCGATCCCGACGACGGCTGCAACTGGCCGTTGACCATGTTGAAACAGGTCGATTTGCCCGCGCCGTTGGGGCCGAGCAACGCCAGCAGTTGACCGGCTTCGAGCTCGAATGAAACGTCATCGACCGCCTTCAGTCCTCCGAATGACCGCGACAGACCGCTTACGCGCAGCAGGCTCATAGGCCCTCCTTGACCGCGGCGGTCCGTTGCGATGGCGACGCGGCGCCGCCGTTGGACTTATCGGTCTGATCGCCGTTCGCGTCGCCGAAACGCTCGCGAATGAAGCCAACGATTCCCTGCGGAAACGCGATCACCAGCAGCAGGATCGCGAAGCCGAGCAGCGCCTGCCAGTAGTCGGTCTGTCGCGCAACCGTGTCCTGCAGCCACGTGAACACGGCCGCGCCGACGATCGGCCCGCTCAAGGTCTGCAAGCCGCCGAGCAGCACCATCACGAGGCCATCCACCGAGCGGCTCACGCTGATCACTTCGGGCGAGATGTTGCCCTTCGAAAACGCGTACAGCGAGCCGGCGAGTCCGCAGAACAACGCCGCGATCACGAACGACGCCCACTGCACGCGCTTCACGTCGATACCGATCGCCTCGGCGCGCAGCGCGGAATCGCGCGACGCACGCATCGCGTAGCCGAGCGGCGAGAACAGCATGCGGCGCAACAGCCACACGCCGAGCACCGCGCACGCTAACGTCAGGTAGTAGAACGCGACCGGCGACGACAGCCAACTCGACGGCCATAGTCCGAGAATGCCGTTGCTGCCGCCCGTCACGTCGTCCCACTGGAACACGACCGACCAGACGATCTGCGCGAACGCGAGCGTCAGCATCGCCAGATAGACGCCGGACAGGCGCACGCAGAACCAGCCGAACACGAGCGCGCCGACCACCGCGAGCAGCGGCCCGAGCAGCAACGCCGCTTCCATCGGCAGATTCAGCACTTTGAGGAACAGCGCCGCGCCGTATGCGCCGAGTCCGAAGTACGCTGCGTGGCCGAACGAATGCAGACCGCCCGGGCCCATGATGAAATGCAGGCTCGTCGCGAACAGCACCGCGATCAGGATTTCGACGAGCAGCACCGGCATATACGGAAACGCGTTGGCCGCGAGCGGCGCCAGAACGAGCACTAGCAACACGACGGCGGCGAGCCACTTCAGACGCTTGCCCGCGGGACGCAATGGCGCTTCCGGCGCACCCATCGCGCGCACCGCGGCACTCGCGCGGCCCAGCAGACCCCAAGGCCGCACTACCAGCACGACCGCCATCACGACGAATTCGGCCACCAATGTAAAGCGGCTTAGCGACAAACCGATGCCGAAGAACGTCACATGGCCGATGCCGATGCACAGCGCCTTGATTTCGGCGATCAGCAACGCCGCGATGAACGCGCCCGGAATCGAACCCATGCCGCCGACCACGACGACCACGAACGCGTTGCCGATCGTCTCCAGGTCGAGCGACAGGTTCGCCGATATGCGCGGCCCTTGCAGCGCGCCGCCGAGCCCTGCGAGAAACGCGCCGACGAAAAACACGCCGGTAAACAGCCACGCCTGATTGATGCCGAGCGCGCCGAGCATCTCGCGATCCTGCGTCGCGGCGCGCACCAGCGTGCCCCAACGCGTGCGCGTCAACGCGTACCACAGCAGCAGCAATAGGATGGGGCCGATCACGATCAGTGCGATGTCGTAAGTGGGCAGCGGATGGCCGAGAAAGTCGACCGCGCCCGCGAGATGGGGCGCGCGGGGGCCGAACAGATCGTCGGGGCCCCAAAGCCAGAGCGCGGCGTCGCGAAAGATCAGCACGAGCGCAAAAGTGGCGAGCAAATGGAACAGCTCGGGCGCCTGATAGATCCGCCGCAGTACGACGATTTCGACGAGCGCGCCCAGCACCCCGACCGCGAGCGCGGCGGCCAGCACCGACAGCCAGAAGCCGCCCGCGGTATGGCCAAAGCGGCTCGCGATGCTGTACGCGACGTAGATGCCGAACATATAGAACGAGCCATGCGCAAAGTTGACGATGCGCGTCACGCCGAAGATCAACGACAAACCGGCGGCGACCAGAAACAGCGTCGACGCGTCGGCGAGTCCATTGACCAGTTGTACCAGCAGATTCGAAAGCATCGTGACCCTCGGCAGCGCGGGCGGCACCATGCGCGCCCGCGTCAAAGGCAGGACACTACCAGCGAAATCACCCGGGCAACAAGCGAAGGGCGTCCTTGTGGCCGCGCGGCACGTCGGTCGCGGTGTCGAGCGTGCTGATCTCTTTAGCCGACGGCAACGGAGCGGCGCCTCTCGCGACCGCCGCGCGCAGCGGCGCGCCGAGCTTCGGATGCGGGATCGCGACCTCATGTTCGAGCTCGCCCGCCTCGCCGACGATCGCCGCCCTTGCCGTAGCTTTGCGCCTCGCCGGGCGCGATGCCGATCGCTTCGACGCAGCGCTTGCTGAGCAGCGCGCCGGGTTCCTCGCGGGCTTCGATCAGCGCGTCGAGCTTCGCCTCGTAGCGGCCCGCATACGCATTATCGATCACCGCAATCGCGACCGCACGGCACGCGGGCGGCTCGACGGTCTGCGTGCACGAACAGCTTGCGAAGCCTGATCGCCATCTCCGCTCTGCGAGGTTCGTTGCATTGCCGTTTACCGTGAGTTGGTGCGCACCGCTTCAGTTTCAGCGCAAGCCATCCTTGCCGACGACCGCCCCCTTCGCGAGGCCGCCCACCCACGCATGCACGCGCTGCCCGTGCTCATCTCGAGGATGTAGACGATCTCCATATCGGGATGCAGATCAAACTGACGCATATCTTAAAAATTGTGTGCAACCAGTCGGTCTGATTTAATCGTTGGTTCGTACAACCAATGAGAAAAAGACGATGGTTTGGATTTACAAGCATGAGAGCCACTTGTTGTATCACGACGACAAATACGTCACAGATACCGGATATTCCGGTAAGGGCGAGCACAAGGATAGACACAGTAGCCAGTACGTCCGCGACAAAGGACCGATCCCCGTTGGCCTGTATGAAATTACGGCACCGTTTCCACACCCCAAAACCGGACCGCATTCGATGCGGCTTAACCCCGTTGCGGGAACGAGCCTGGGCGGGCGCGATGGTTTCATGATCCACGGCGACAGCATGAAGGAACCCGGTAACGCGTCAAATGGATGTATCGTTCTTCGCCTGCCATTCCGGAAGCAAATCTGGGACAGTGGGGACAGAATGCTTAGGGTGGAACATCCATGAAACGCGCTCTCGCAGTCCTGCTGCTTCCCCTTCCCGCGTTATGCTTGGCGCAAGGTAGACCGAACCCGCCATGCGACAGGTGGCCGACGAACATCGCAGAAGGGAGACTAAAAAGCGCTGGCATGCTTGGCAGCATCGACTATACGAAAACCGAAGCCGTTCAACTCGCGTCCGAAAAAATAGGTAAATATGAGGATGGCGAACAGATGTGGCGCGAGGTCTATCACATCACCTTCCAAGAAAAAAACGGAAATAAGGTCAAAGTGATTGCCGTAAACGAAGCAGCAGGCGAATTTGAATGCTCGATTGGTGGGGTTGACGTCTTTATTGTTTCAGGTCATTTGCCATCAGGCGACGCCGACAGAGTATTCAAGCAGATAGAGTGAGGCCCTTTGAATCCATGAAACACGCTTTTGCAGTCCTACTGCTATCTTTTCCCGCGCTATGCCTGGCGGAAACCGGCCCATACCCCCCATGCGGCGACCGATTTCCGGCCTATGTGGCCCAGATGGCGGTGAGAAAAACAGACATCCTCTCCTTGGATTTCGATGCTACGAAAACAAAAGCCGTGCGACTGGCGTCCGAGAAGATCGGCAAATACGAAGATGGCGAACAAAAGTGGCGCGGGATCTATCAGATCACCTTTGAGGAGCGAAATGGAAATAAGATCAAGCTGGTTGCTGTGTATGAGATAGGCGAACTGGAGTGCACGATTAGCGACGAACAGTTTCTTATCGTTTCGAAACAGTTGCAGCGTGTCAGCGGGGACACTCGGTACAGGCAGATCGAGTGACTCGCGCCGGGTCAGACGCGGACCCGCTTCGCGTGGGTCTTTTTTACATTGAGCAAGGATTCGGCCTTGCGTCGTTACACTTAGCTCTGCCCGTCAATTTTAAAGATGGAGGTAGGCGTGGCCGCTCTTTCCATTTGGCACTGGCTGGTGTTCGTTCTTGTTGTCGTTATCGCGGAGATAATCCCGCTATGGCTGATCCTGAAGAAGGCGGGATATGCGGGAGCCTGGTCGCTGCTTGCCTTCATTCCGGTGGTGAACGTCGTTCTGCTGTGGTTCATTGCACTGGCCCACTGGCCTGCATTGAACTCAAGACAGTCCTGACCTTTCGCGTCCGGTCTGAACGGACGAACTGAAATGGCCGCCCGCTACCGCAAGCGTTCCTACCGTGAGCACGCCTGCCGTCAGCTTCGACCTGATCCGGCGCGCCGCGGCGCTCGCGCATTGACGCGAGGTGATCAAGAAGACTGTATTGTGCCCGGTGTGCGTGCAGGTGCCGGCAAGCGTCGTAGCGACGATCGCCGCATAAAAAAACGCGCGACGGAAACATCCGTCGCGCGTTTGCTGATTGGCTCCGAAAACTACGAGCGCGCGGTCTTTACGACTTCGCCGCCGCGGCCGCCGCATCGTCCTCGCGGAACAGCTTGTCGGCCAGGTGGAACGCGGAGTTGGCCGCCGGCACACCGACATAAATCGCGGTCTGCAGCAGCACTTCCTTGATCTGTTCGCGCGTCACGCCGTTGTTCTTCGCGGCGCGCAGGTGCAGCGCGAGTTCTTCGCTGCGATTCAACGCAACCATCATCGCGATCGTCAGCAAGCTGCGCGTATGACGCGGCAGACCTTCACGCGTCCAGATCTCGCCCCACGCATAGCGCGTGATCAGGTTCTGGAACTCCTCGGTCAGCTCGGTGCGGTTCGCGAGCGAACGGTCGACGTGCGCGTTGCCCAGCACCGCGCGACGTACGCCCATTCCGGCTTCGTAACGGTCTTCATCGTTCATTTTGCCTCCGTCAGGAAGTCGAGCACGGTCTTCGTGAACTCGTCGACCTTCTCGATGTTGGAAATATGCGAAGCGTCGAGCTCGACGTAGCGTGCGCCCGGAATCGACTGTGCGAGTTCGCGGCCCTGCGCGGGCGTGGCGGCGAGGTCGTGGGTGCCGCTGATCACGAGCGTCGGCAGCTTGATGCCCGGCGTTTCGGGACGCAGGTCGGCCGCGTCGATCGCGTCGCAGTTCGATGCGTAGCCTTCCTTGTCGGTGTGCACGAACACGTCGCGGATCATCGCCAGCACGACCGGCTCGCGCTCGATGAAGTCTGCCGTGAACCAGCGCGGCAGCACCGCGTCGGCGAGTGCGAGCATGCCTTCCGAGCGTGCCTTCGCAGCGCGCGGCACCCAGACTTCCGGCGAGCCGATGCGCGCGGCCGTATTGCACAGCACGACGCGCTCGAAGCGGTCGCCGTGACGCGCGGCGAGCCCGATGCCGGTCAGGCCGCCCATCGAAATGCCGCAGAAATTCGCGCGCGCGATCTTCAGCGTATCCATCAGACCGAGCACGTCTCCGGTCAGTTGCTCGATCGTGTACGGCCCCTTCGGCGCTTCTGAATGGCCGTGACCGCGCGTATCGTAGCGCAGCACGCGGAAGTGCTTCGACAACGCCGCGACCTGCGGCGTCCACATGGACATATCGCAGCCGAGCGAATTCGACAGCACGAGCCACGGCGCGTGGCCGTGACGGTCGCCGTCGATGCGATAGTGAAGCTCGGTGCCGTTGACTGCGGCGTAGGGCATGCCGGTTACTCCTTGGAATGGGCGCGCTGCGCGCGCGTGGTGTGAAGCGCCAGCGCGGCGTCGACATATGCGTGCGCCTGGCCGACGTATTGAGCGGGATCGAGCAGCTGCTTCAAGCGCTCGATCGAAAGATGTTCGGTCACGGCCGCGTCGGCGGCAAGCACGTCGTACAGCGTCTTGCCGTCGCGGATCGCCGCCTTCGACGCGCGCTCCACCTGATGATGCGCGTCGAGCCGGCCGATCGCATCGCCGAGCGCGAGCATCACCGCTTCGCCGAGGATCAGGCCGTGTGTGACGTCGAGATTCTTCGCGAGTCGCGGCACGTTCACGTTCAGGCCGGACGCGATCTGTTCGATGTTCGCGAGCGCGCCGCCCGCGAGACGCGCGAGATCCGGCAGCGCGTCCCATTCGGCTTGCCAGCCGCCGAGCGCGCGTTCATGCTCCTGCACCATACCGGCGAACACGGTTGCGACCAGGCCGGGCGCTCGCGTCGCGGCCGTCAGCACTGCCGCGCAACCGACCGGGTTGCGCTTGTGCGGCATCGTCGACGATCCGCCCTTGCCGGCCGCGGCCGGCTCGGCGAGTTCGTCGATTTCGGTTTGCATCTGCAGCGAGACATCGCGCGCGATCTTGCCGAGCGTGCCGATCAGCATGCCGAACAGCGACGCCGTCTCGGCGATCCGATCGCGCTGCGTATGCCACGGCAAGGTGGGCACTGCGAGGCCGAGCTCCTTGGCAAGCGACTGCGTGACCTGCGGCGCCGCCTCGCGCAGACTCGCGAGCGTGCCTGCCGCGCCGCCGAATTGCAGAACCAGCACGCGCTCGCGCAGCGCATCGAGCCTATCGCGATGTCGCAGCAGCGCGTCTAGCCATTGCGCGAACTTCAGACCCAGCGTGATCGGCAGCGCCTGTTGCAGCCATGTGCGGCCGATCATCGGCGTCGCGCGATGGGTGGCCGCGAGTTTCGCGATCGCGTCGCAGGTGGCTTGCAGGCCGCTGTCGAGCAGGTCGAAGGTGTCGCGAAGTTGCAGCACCGTCGCGGTGTCGATGATGTCCTGGCTCGTCGCGCCCCAATGCACGTATTTGGCCGCTTCGGCGTCCGCGGCTTTGACGCGTGCGGTCAGTTGTTTGACGAGCGGAATCGCGAGGTTGCCGCCGAGCGCGGCGTCGCGTGCGAGCGCGTCGGCGTCGAGTTGGTCGGCCTGGCAGGCTGCTTCGATCGCGGGAACAGCTGATTCGGGAATGACTTTGTGCCCGGCAGAGGCACGCGCGAGCGCGGCTTCGACGTCGAGCATTCGCTGCAGCGTGGCACGCGGCGCCCAGATGTCGTTCATCGGCTGTGTGCCGCAAAGAAGGCCAGTCAGACGGGCGCTGGAGTCGAGCATGGTGACGACGATGTTGAGGAAATCGGAAGTGAAGAAGCGGCGCGGGGCGCGGCGGTTCGAAGCAGACACCGCGGTGGACCAGCGCTTAGAGCGCGTTCGTGCCGTACGTATGCCGCACTTTGTGCTGCGTATTGTGCGCCAAACGCGGGCAGGCTGTCGCTGAAGTTGCCAGGCCAGCGCTGACGAAGCTTTTGCCTCGTCAGCGCTGGCCCGTTCGTGCAATGCTGCCCTCAGACGAGGCGCCATCGATGCGGCCGCAAAACAGGCCGCCGCCGCGACGCCTCAGCCAGGCATCAGGCCGCGCGCGCGGCCTGCGTGCCGTCGGTCATCGGCACGCCGGTCAGCTTCAGCAGTTCGTCGAAGCCGATGTCCGTGAAAATCTCGCGCACGACGAGGCCTTCCTTCGTCACGTCGATCATCGCGAGGTCCGTATAGATACGGGTCACGCAGCCGATACCAGTGACCGGATATGAGCACTCGGCGGTGATCTTGCTTTCGCCTTGCTTGGTCAGGTGCTCCATCATCACGTAGACCTGCTTCGCGCCGATCGCGAGGTCCATCGCGCCGCCGACCGCCGGAATCGCGTCGGGCGCGCCGGTGTGCCAGTTCGCAAGGTCGCCCTTCGCCGACACCTGGAACGCGCCGAGCACACAGAAGTCCAGATGGCCGCCGCGCATCATCGCGAACGAATCCGCGTGATGGAAGTAGGCGCCGCCCGTGAGCAGCGTGACGTGCTGCTTGCCGGCGTTGATCAGTTCGTCGTCTTCTTCGCCCTTCGCCGGTGCCGGGCCCATGCCGAGCAGACCGTTTTCGCTGTGCAGGAAGATTTCCTTGTCGGCGGCGAGGTGGTTCGCCACCAGCGTCGGCACGCCGATGCCGAGGTTCACGTAAGCGCCTTCGGGGATGTCCTGGGCAACGCGCTTGGCCATTTCATCGCGGGTCAGTTTCTTCATGTCGGTCTCCGGGTCAGGCAGCAGCGTCGTGAGGATTGGGCGTGGGGAGATGCGCCGCTTGCGGCACTTCGATCACGCGTTGCACGAAAATGCCGGGCGTGACGATTTCTTCCGGATCGAGGCCGCCGAGCGGCACCACTTCCGACACCTGCACGATTGCGGTCTTCGCGGCGCTCGCCATGATCGGCCCGAAGTTACGCGCGGTCTTGCGATAGATCAGGTTGCCCCAGCGGTCGCCCTTGTACGCCTTGATCAGCGCGAAATCCGCATGCAGCGGCGCTTCGAGCACGTAGTGACGGCCGTCGATCAGGCGCGTTTCCTTGCCTTCGGCAAGCTTGGTGCCGTACGCGGTCGGCGTGAAGAAGCCGCCGATGCCCGCGCCCGCCGCGCGGATGCGCTCGGCGAGGTTGCCTTGCGGCACGAGTTCGAGTTCGATTTCGCCGGCGCGATAGAGTGCGTCGAACA
Source organism: Paraburkholderia sp. BR14320 (assembly GCF_040948665.1). NCBI lineage: Bacteria > Pseudomonadati > Pseudomonadota > Betaproteobacteria > Burkholderiales > Burkholderiaceae > Paraburkholderia > Paraburkholderia sp. BR14320. The sequence goes on along the minus strand of NZ_JBFPKG010000024.1, from coordinate 51,521 downwards.
CATACGAGTCGGTTTGGCGCGGGAACGAGCAGATGATCTTGCGCACGCGCTTTGCCTTCAGCAGCGCCGCGAGGCCGATGTCGCCGTTACCTGCGTTGTTGTTGACGATGGTCAGCTCGCGCGCGCCCTGCTCGATCAGCGCGTCGATCAGTTCGGACGGCATGCCGGCCGTGCCGAAGCCGCCGATCATGACGGTCGCGCCGTCGTGGACATCGGCGACAGCCGATTGAAGTGTCTCGAAAATCTTGTTGATCATGTCGAAAATTCCTTTGGGGGCGCTACGTGCCGCTGGGCTGACAGCCCTCGCCGACAAGGGTCGCGGCAAAGCTCGCGCGGAAGCAGTCTCCGGGCATGCTGGCGACGGCTCGCGAGGGAGAGAGCGGGCTGGCGCCTTCGATTGATTCGCCGCTGAATTTGTTCGTTACATGAACAGTGATTCGTTTAGCGAACGCCTCGGCGATTATGGTTGTCCTGTGGGCGGATTGTCAAGGCAGGGAAACCCCCTTCATCATAGGTCGCCGCTCGCGGCGGCGAAGGTCCGGGTTGCCCTCGTCCAGTGCTCGCCCTGCGCGCGAAAAAGCCGGCCGCATGAAATCCCACTATGCTTATGGGCGATTTATCAACTAGGCTCTATAGCGATACGGCATAGGCACCGCGTTGCCTCGCCCGCCCCGCGAGCCATAACTAGCATGTCCGAGACACATCTGGATCTGAATTTGATCCCCTACCTGGTCGCGATGGAAGACACGCGCAACGTGAGCCGCGCCGCCGAGCAGCTCGGCGTGAGCCAGCCGCGCGTGAGCACCGCGCTTGGCCGTCTGCGCGAATACTTCGACGATCCGCTGTTCGTGCGCACCTCGAAAGGCATGGAGCCGACACCGCGCGCGCTCGCGATCCTGCCCGCCGCGCGCGACGCGCTGCTGCGCATCGAGAAAGGCATGCTCGACGTGCAGGACTTCGATCCGGCGACGAGCACGCACACGTTCTCGATCGCGCTGTCCGACGTCGGCGAGATCGTGTTTCTGCCGCGTCTTTTGCAGTTGTTCGCCGAGCGCGCGCCGTCCGCGAATCTGCGCTCGGTAACGCTGTCGCCGTCGCAGGTGGAACGCGGGCTCGAATCGGGCGATGTCGATCTCGCCGTCGGCTATTTTCCGGACCTGGCGGGCAACAACTTCTTTCAGCAGCGGCTCTTCACGCACCGCTTCATCTGCCTGATGCGCAGCGGACACCCGCTGTCGAAAGGGCCGCTCACCCTCGAGCAATACGTGGCGTCGGGGCATGCGGTCGTGCGCGCCGAGGGACGCAGCCAGGAAGTGCTCGAGCAGTACCTCGAAAAGAAGCGCATCAAGCGGCGCGCGGTGCTCGAAACGCCGCACTTCATGAGCCTGCCTTTCATCCTCGCACGCACTGATCTGCTCGCGACCGTCCCGCACGCGATCGGCTTCGCGTACGTGTCGGAGCATGCGTCGATCATGCTCGTCGAGCCGCCGCTGCCGTTGCCGCGCTTCGACCTGCGTCAGCACTGGCATCGCAAGTTTCATAACGATCCGCGCCTCAGTTGGCTGCGCGGCGTGGTCGCCGAACTGTTCAACGATGCTATGGACGAATGGCCGAAGTAGCCGCTCGAAGCAAGTCCGCGACCGCCCCGGCAGCGAGAGAGGCATCGGCACCATCGGTCGCAAAACATGGAACAATGACCTCAGTTACTGACCCCGCGCGCAGCGCAGCATCGACACGCGATCCAGGAGGACGACGCATGACCAGCAGCAAGGCAAAGAAAACCAAACCCGCAGCGGCCGTCGAACGCCCGAGCCGCGAAGAAGCTGAGGCAGCCGTGCGCGTGCTGCTGCGCTGGGCCGGCGACGATCCGCAACGCGAAGGCCTGATCGACACGCCGGCGCGCGTGACGCGCGCTTACGAGGAGTTCTTCGCGGGCTATCAGGTCGATCCGCGCGAAATCCTCGCGCGTACCTTCTCCGAAGTGGACGGCTACGACGAAATGATCGTGCTGAAGGACATCCGCTTCGAAAGCTACTGCGAGCACCATATGGTGCCGATCATCGGACGCGCACACGTCGCGTATCTGCCGAATCATCGCGTGGTCGGCATTTCGAAGCTCGCGCGTCTCGTCGATGCGTTCGCGAAGCGGCTGCAGATCCAGGAAAAGATGACGGTGCAGATCGCCGATACGCTGAACGACGTGCTGCAACCGGCCGGCGTCGGCGTGATTCTCGAAGCCGCGCATCAATGCATGTCGACGCGTGGCGTGCATAAGGCGGGCGTCACGATGGTCACCTCGCGCATGCTCGGCACGTTTCGCACCGATCCGTCGACACGGCGGGAGTTTCTGGCGATCGTCGGAAATCCGGGCGTGGTGGCCATGCCGAATGCCTGATGCGGTGAACGCAGGGGCTGTTAAGGGTTCGCTGCCGATGCAGCCCCCGCCTCTGCGAATCCGGCGTGCGGCCTCGCGCGCATGCTCTTCGCGCTCGCCGGCAATGTCGTGGGGTGCAGGCGGGGTTGACAGTTAGTTGCGTCTTGACGATACAGGCCAATGCTCAACAGCGGCCGTCGACGCAAGCTTCTTCCCTAATTGATCACCGCGCCGCCCAATCCCCCTCCCCACCCGCACCGCCCACAAGCCATCGGCTATGCTGAATCCACGGTGCGCATGCCAGCTCACCGCAGCAACAGGAGCGGGTCAATTGGTCGAGTTTCCGTTGTCGGCGATTTCAACCTGGGGCAGCGCGATCGTATTCGTCAACGTCCTGCTGACGCGCCTCGGCGTACCGATTCCGGCCGTGCCGATGCTGCTGTTCGCGGGCTCGGCGATCGCCGCGGGCAACCTGTCGTTCTGGCCGACGCTCGGCGCGGCGGTGCTTGGCGCATTGATCGGCGACGGCACGTGGTTCGCGGCCGGCCGGCTGTATGGCCGCAAGGTACTCGCATGGCTCGGCAGCCTGTCGCCAGTCGTCGATACGAGGCTCGAAATGGCGCGCTCGCTATTCGAACGGTATGGCATGCCGCTCGTGTCGATCTCGAAGTTCGTGCCTGGGCTCGGCCTGATCACGCCACCGTTGATGGGCACGACCGCTGTCGACATCCGCCTCTACGCGCTATGGGATCTGGCGAGCGTGATCACGTGGGCGACTTTCTGGTTGCTTGGCGGCGCGGCTGTGGAGCGCGAGGTGCATATGCTGCGCGCATTCGTCGAACGGCGCGGCGGCACACTCGCCGACATTCTTCTGGTGGTGGCGCTGGCCTATCTGCTCTACCGGCTGTATCTGCGATATGACGAACGACGCCGGTTCACGCGAGCCGCGTCGGCCCCGGCCACGCCGATGCTGGCCGCGCCGACGCACGCCTCGGCGGCGAGCGTCGCATCGAGACTGCCGTGGAGCTGGCGGCACTCCGGTCGCCTGAGTCGCACGGCGCCGTCCCGCGTGCTCGATGCGCGGCCCGGCGCACCGCTGCTCGATCTGCGAGGCCAGATTCCCGACGCCCTCGCGCTCGATCCGCATTCGCCCGAACTGATCGACGGTGCGCTGCGCGCGCACGACGTGGTCATCTACTGCATCTGTCCGGACAGCGCGACCGCGCTCGAAGTCTCGCAACATATGCGCCGCAATGGCTACACGCGGATTCGCGCACTGCGCGGCGGGCTCGATGCATGGCAGCGGCGCGGCTTCCCGGTGGGCTCGCTGGCTTACGCGGCCGGCACGGCGCCCGCTCAGCCACGTTCGGCGTGGGGTGAAACGGCAGCTGCAGTGACGTTGCGCGGTTTCGCGCCGCGCAGCGTGGAGCGTGCCTGATTCGCGCTGCGTCGCGACCCACGCAGGCCGGGAAAGCGCTCGCGCTCACGTGAACGGATACCTGGGCGTCAGAGCGCCGCGCCTGTACTCGACGCCCCCTGCGCCGCCGAATACTCGGCCCACTGTGCCGACCGGGTGCGATTGCGCCCTTCGGTCTTCGCCACGTACAACTGTCCGTCAGCGGCGGCCAGCAGCTCGACTCCATTGGCGAAATCCGTGGCGCTCGGCAGCGCCGTGGCGCAGCCGACGCTTACCGTCACCGCCTGCGGCGCATCGTGTCCACGCACGATGACGCGGTTTTCCACCTTGCGGCGAATCTGCTCCGCGACCGTGAACGCGCCCTGCGCGGGGGTATCCGGCAGCACCACCGCGAACTCTTCGCCGCCGTAGCGCGCGACCAGATCGACAGAGCGCCGCGCCACGGACGCGATGCAATCCGCGACCGCGACCAACACCTCGTCGCCGCTCTCATGGCCGTAGGTGTCGTTGAAACGCTTGAAGTGATCGATATCGATGAACAGCACCGACAGCGGCTTGTTGTCGCGCCGCGCGCGCTTCCATTCGTCGTCGAGCCGCTTGTCGAGCACGCGGCGATTGCTGAGCCCGGTCAGCGGATCGGTCGACGCGAGACGCATCAGCGCAGCCTGCGCGCGCTGCTTGTCGCGCAGCGCGAACGTGAGCAGCCACGACACGACCACGAACACCGCACCGAACGCGATGGTCAGCGCAGCGGCCACGTGGCTGCGATGCTGCCACGGCGCGAGCACGTCGTCGACGGCGGGCGCGATCGCCACGATCAGCGGCGTGCCGGGCACGTGCGCGTATGTGAAGATGCGACGCACACCGTCGACCGGCGAGACCGCTACGAAGCTGCCGGAGTCGTGCGCGGTCATCGGTAAGAAGGTCGGCGACTTTGCGACGCTCCCGCCGATATCGCGCCCTTCGATGGGCTTGCGCGCGAGCAGCGTGCCGTCCGTCATCACGATGAAAACCGAACCCTGCTCGCCGGTGTCGATCCGGTCGAGCAGGTGCTGGAAGTACTCGATGCGAATAGCGAGCAGCGCGATGCCGGCGAAGTTGCCCTGCGCATCGTCGATGCGCCGCGTCAGCGCGATCGACGGCTTGCCGCCGCGCAGCCGCGACATGAACGGATGCGAGAAATACAGGCCGGCCGCCGGATTGCGCTGCTGTACCTGAAAGTATTCGCGGTCGTCGAGATGGACGGTAGTGTTCGCGTCGTCGTACTGTGCGGCCGCCACTTCGCCGTCGGCGCCGACGACATACGCACCGCCGAGAAAGGCGGCGGTGGTCGCGCGATCGAACAGCCTCGCCTGGCGTGCCGGGACCGGCAGCGTCCAGGTATCCGGATCGCGCGCGGCATCCACCATCGATTGCAACGACAGACTATAGATTTCGACGTTACGGGCGAGATCCGCGGAAATGATCGACACGAGGTTTTGCGAGGTCTGGCGCGCATGAGCGAGCATTTCACGGCGACCTTCGCCGACCTCCACCGCGGTCAGGATCGACATCGCCAACGCGACGAGCGTGCCGGCGACGCCGGCCACCCACGGGCGGTTGCCCACATAGCGGGTCATCCCGGTTCGAACGGCATGCAACGTCAGGCGCAACCGATGACGCAGCGAAAGCCCTTGCTGTGCCACGCTCCTCGCCTCCTTTCGCGGACGATTCTTTTGGACCGGCAGCGCGGTGCGCCGTGCATGTTGGGCCGCGGGTCCTCCGCGCCAGCGAGACGAGAGCGTTCGCTCAGCCCAGTAGCTCCGACGCCGCGCGCAAGCGGCGTTTGCGTTTCCTGTCGAGCCAGGCCAACGCGGTTTCGATGTGATCCGCGTCGGCAAGCGACGCCGCATTGTCGCGCAACAGCGCTTCGCTGGCGACGGTATCGTTGAGCAAGCCGAAGCGCTTCTGAAGCTTTTTCAGCCGCTTGAGCGTGCGCTTATGGCTGATTTTAAGCACCGGCCCGAAAAACTCGAACAGATAGCGCAGTTTCTTGCCCGCTTTTCTGACATCGTGGAAGGCGGCGTAATTCGAGCGTTTGGCATGGCGCGCGCGTTTGATGCGCTTTTTCAATGAGCGCTCCGACGCCCGGATGCGTCGAGCGGCAAATTTGCGCAACGCAATATCCGCATCGTGGGTGGCGTGCAGTTCCCCGGAAGTGGTGGCTAATGCATCGCGCAACAGATGTTTGACGTCGGCATTCAACAACGTCTCGCGGCTGGTCGCCAGCGTATCGCGGCGCGTCTGCTCGAGCTTAGGCATCAACGCTTGTGCGTCACCGCCTTCCTGCTTGAGCAACTCGATCAGGATGTCCCAATCGCGCGTTTTACCGGCCGCGGTGGCGAGGAACTTGTACACCGCGCGCTGGCGAGAATTCTCGCCCTTGTCGAGCAGCGGTGCGAACGCCCACCACAACGAACGCAAACGCCGCAGTGACACACGCAGTTTGTGCAGCGCTTCGGGTGACGGATCGTCGTGTATGCCTTTGGCGAGTCCGATCGCCTCATCGACGAGTGGCTCGGCGTAGGAAGTAAAGGCCCGCTGCGCCGATTCTTCCGGTACCGGCTCGTTGGCTGTTTCGCTGTCTTGCTTCATCGATGCTCCCGGAAACATGACCGTATTTCCAGCGTAGCAAAATTGATGCTCACGAGGGAATCACCGCGCATATCAGCGGGTTTTCCAGTTGCGCGTTGGCGCGTCGTGTCGACAGCGCCTATGCTCGACCGATGGGGCGCTTATCGCGCGGTCCGGCGAATGCTCCGATTTGACGATGCAGTGTGCAGCGCGGCAAATGCCGCCAAACAGACCCCCGGGAGGATGTATGCGAATACTCGTTGTCGGTGCGACCGGCCTGCTCGGCTCGCACATCGTGAAGCTGCTCGCCACCGAGCATGACGTGGTCGGCGCAAGCCGCAAGGGCTCCGATCTGCACGTCGACCTGTCCGACAAACGCAGCATCGAAGCGATGTATGCGCAAGCCGGCAGCTTCGACGCGATCATCTGCGCGGCCGGCTCGGCGAAGTTCGCGCCGCTCGCGGCGCTTGGCGACGAAGACTTTTCTTTTAGTCTTGCCAATAAACTGATGGGGCAGGTCAATGTTGTGCGCTGCGGCGTGGACCATGTGTCCCAAGGCGGCTCGTTCACGCTGACGAGCGGCGTGCTCGCGCAACAGCCGATGGAAGGCAGCGCCGCGGTCAGCATCGTCAATGCGGGTGTCGAAGCGTTCGCGCGCTCGGCCGCGCTCGAGTTGCGCGGCAAGGCCCGCGTCAATGTGGTGAGCCCGGGGTGGGTCGCCGAAACGCTCGAATCGATGGGCCGCGATCCGTCGCAAGGGGTGCCGGCGGAAATCGTCGCGCAAGCCTATAAACGCGCCCTCGGTGGTAGTGCAAGCGGCGAGGTCATCAGCGCATCGTAGGCGCTACCGCGATGCGTTCACCGTCTGGTTTTATTCATCACTTGCTTAGTCGGATGCGCGGCGCGGCATGAGCCGCGCCGCGTCTATTTTTCCGCCCTCCATAGCCGTCACGCAGTTGTCATCAATGCGACACGCAGCGAAAGCAGCATCGAATACTCTGCGACCACAATTTTGGGGCTCACGTCATGCCGGAACTTTCGTATCCGCAACCAGGCGCCGCCAGCGGCAAGGGCCGTAGCGCAGGCCTGGTTATTTTCGCCGGCCTGCTCATCGCGGGCGTCGTGTACTGCGGCGTTCATCTGATAGACGATCTGCAGCCCGTGCGCGAAAGCTCGGTGCTGCCCTATCTGTTGCTCGGCGTCGCGCTGCTGATCGCGCTCGGCTTCGAGTTCGTCAACGGGTTTCACGATACGGCCAATGCGGTCGCCACCGTCATCTATACCCACTCGCTGACGCCGAATATCGCGGTCGTCTGGTCCGGCGCGTGGAATTTCCTCGGCGTGCTGTTGTCGAGCGGTGCGGTCGCCTTCGGCGTGCTGCAACTGCTGCCTGTCGAGCTGATCCTGCAGGTTGGCAGCAGCGCCGGGTTCTCGATGGTATTCGCGCTGCTGATCGCCGCGATCATCTGGAACCTCGGCACGTGGTCCCTGGGCCTGCCTTCTTCGAGCTCGCACACGCTGATCGGCTCGATCATCGGCGTGGGCCTGATGAATCAGATGATGCATGGTGCGAATGGCACCAGCGGCGTCGACTGGACTCAGGCGCTCGGCGTCGGCAAGTCGCTGCTGTTTTCGCCGATCGTGGGCTTTCTGCTCGCGGGCTTGCTGCTGCTGATCCTGAAGGCCGTCGTGCGCGTGCCCGCGCTGTATGCCGAGCCGAAGGGCAAAGAGCCGCCGCCGTTCTGGATTCGCTGTCTGCTGATTCTGACCTGCACGGGCGTGTCGTTCGCGCACGGCTCGAACGATGGCCAGAAAGGCATGGGGCTGATCATGCTGATCCTGATCGGTACGGTGCCCACTGCGTACGCACTGAATCGAGCGGTCACGCCGGAGCAAACGCAGAACTTCGTCGCGGTCGCGCATCAAACCGCGGCGACGCTAGCGCGCTACACGCAGGGCGCGGGGCCGTCCGCGGATCCGCGCGCCGACGTCGAGGCCTTCGTGCGCACCCGTCAGTTGACACCCGCCACACTGCCGGCGCTGCGGCAATTGACCGAGCAGATCGGCCGCCAGGTCGGCGAATTCGGCTCGATGGCGGCAGTGCCGCAAGGCATCGTCGATAACGTGCGCAACAACATGTATGTCACGTCCGAGGCGATCCGTCTGATGCAGAAGGCCAATCAGCCGCAGTTCTCGGCCGAGGACGCAAAGGTCATCGCCAACTTCAGAACGCAGATCGATCACGCGACCAAGTTCATTCCGCCGTGGGTCAAGGTGGCGGTCGCGATCGCGCTGGGTCTCGGCACGATGGTCGGCTGGAAGCGCATCGTCGTCACGGTGGGCGAGAAGATCGGCAAACAGCATCTGACGTATGGCCAGGGCGCGTCGGCTGAACTCGTCGCGATGGTCACGATCGGTGCCGCCGACGTCTACGGTCTGCCGGTGTCGACGACCCACGTGCTCTCTTCCGGCGTGGCCGGCACGATGGCGGCCAACGGCTCGGGCCTGCAATGGGCCACCGTGCGCAGCCTGATCCTTGCATGGGTGTTGACGCTGCCCGCGTCGATCGCGCTCGCGGGCGGGTTGTACTGGCTATTCCGTTCAGTGTTCTGAGTTCGCCGATCCGGCTGATGCCAGCACGAAAAAAAGCGCGGTACGTTCTATACGTACCGCGCTTTTTTGTTGGCAAGCTCGTTCATGCGATCCGGCTTTAGTACACCTCGGGCACGATCATCGCCTCAGGCACCGGCTGGCGGCTATAGTCCTCGTGATAGACACGCGACGGCAATTCGATGTGCGGATGCTCGATGTCGTGATACGGCACCTGGCTCAGCAGATGGTGAATGCAGTTCAGGCGCGCGCGCTTCTTGTCGACGGCCTGCACGACCCACCACGGCGCCTCGGGAATATGCGAGCGCTGCAGCATCACTTCTTTCGCCAGCGTATACGCTTCCCAGCGGCGCCGGCTTTCCAGATCCATCGGGCTCAGCTTCCACTGCTTCAGCGGATCGTGAATGCGGTTCTGGAAGCGGATTTCCTGCTCTTCGTCGGTGATCGAAAACCAGTACTTGAGGATCTGCACGCCGCTGCGCACGAGCATCTTCTCGAACTCAGGCACCGAGCGGAAAAACTCTTCGTATTCCTCGTCGGTGCAGAAGTTCATCACGCGCTCGACGCCCGCGCGGTTGTACCAGCTGCGATCGAACAGCACCATTTCGCCGCCCGCCGGCAGATGCGATACATAGCGCTGGAAATACCATTGCGTGCGCTCGCGATTGTTCGGCGCGGGCAATGCGGCCACGCGGCAAACGCGCGGATTGAGTCGCTGCGTGATGCGCTTGATCGCGCCGCCCTTGCCGGCCGCGTCGCGCCCTTCGAAGATCACGACGAGCCGATGTCCGGTCGCGACGATCCAGTCCTGCAGCTTGACCAGTTCCCCCTGCAGCCGGAACAGTTCACGGAAGTACTGCTTGCGCGCCTCGCGATGCTCGGGCGTAAAGCCGGCCGGGCCGTCGATGATGCGGTCGTCGACCTCCATTTCGAGTTCTTCGTCATAGGCATCGATGAGGTCTTCCTCGAAACGGCGTTGCCGCTCCGCCATCAATTCGAAATCGGGTCTCGGGTCCGGCTCTTTCATTGCGGCTCTCCTCGCAACAGGAATGGGATGGCGCGCGGCGGCCAGCGCGACGCGGTCGCGTTCGATTATCGAAGCGCGAGGTGTCAGCCGTGTTACCGCGTGGGCGGCCGCTGCGAAGGCGTGGTAACACCCATGATAGCGAGTTTTGCCCGGGCCTCCTCCGCTAGTGCAGCGGCCGCGCGAAGCTCAATTCGTGGCCGTCCGGATCGGTGATATGAAAATAGCGCTCGCTCCAAGGCGCATCCGCCGGCGCGGACGACGGCTGCAAGCCCGCCGCCAGCGCCTTGGCATAGATCGCGTCGACGTCCGACACGTAGATGATCACGCGCCCCCACCAGTTGACCGGCGCGCGCGCATCGGCGATCAGGTTCAGATACGAGCTGCCGAACGCGAACGACGTGAACGCCTCGCGCGGACCGCCATATTTGAGTGGGAAGCCGAGCGCTTCATAGAACGCGACGGCGCGCTGCATGTCGCTGGTGGCGAGCGTGATCGCGCTCAGAGACTCGATGCGTGGATCCGGCTGCGGAGGTTGCGGCGCTGAAGCGGTAGATGCGGACATGAAGTAGTTCTCCGTGGCGCGAGCGAGCGGCGAGCGACGGCCCGCCCCGGAAAGTGTCTCACACGCGATGGCCGCCAGTGCGGCCCGCGGCGACGGCCCCGGGCACCCCGCCCCAGACGCCCTTGAAAACGCGCGCGACGCCCCGCATCTCGCAGCCCGTCTATCCGGAGCATCGTTATGGGAAGCCGTCCACGCTTCATCGATGACCTGTCGAGCGCCGCATCCGACGCCCCCGGGCCCCAATCCACCGACCTTTTGACCAACGACGACGACGCGCTGCTCGACGCCTACTCCCGCACCGTGATCGGCGCACTGGAGCGCGTGCAGCAGGCGGTCGCATTTATCGCCGTCGAACGCCGGCTGCCCGGCGACGCGTCCGCGCATGGGCGCGGCGCGCGCGGCGGCACCGGCTCGGGCTTTCTGTTCACGCCCGACGGGTACCTGCTGACCAATAGCCACGTCGTGCATGGCGCGACGCATATCCAGGTGACGCTGGCCGACGGCGCGAAGTTCGACGCCGATCTGGTCGGCGACGATCCCGGCAGCGATCTCGCGGTGCTGCGCATCGGTTCGCCGGAGCCGCTGCCGCACGTCGAACTCGGCGAATCGTCGAAGCTGCGCGTCGGGCAGATCGCCATTGCGGTCGGCAGCCCGCTGGGGCTGCAGCAGACCGTGACGACCGGCGTCGTTTCGGCGCTGGGCCGGTCGCTGCGCTCGAACTCCGGCCGCATGATCTACGACGTGATCCAGACCGACGCGGCGTTGAATCCGGGCAACTCGGGCGGACCATTGATCAATTCGGCGGGTCAGGTGATCGGCGTGAATACCGCGATCATTCCTGGCGCGCAGGCCATCTGTTTCGCGACTGCGATCGATACCGCGAAGTGGGTCATCATGCAGATCTTTGCGCATGGCCGCGTGCGACGCGCGTATATCGGCGTGGCCGGCACGACGACGCCGCTGTCGCGGCGTGTGCAGCGCTACTTTGGGCTCGGCACGCAAAGCGGCGTGCACGTCATGGAGATCGTCAAAGGCAGTCCGGCCGCGCTCGGCGGCTTGCGCACCGACGACACGATCGTCGCGATCGACGCACAGCCGGTGCAGGATGTGGATGGTCTGCAACGCACGCTCGACGCTTCGCGTATCGACAAGCCGGTCCGCGTGACGGTGTTGCGCGGCGCGCAGCGGCTGGAGTTGACGGTGACGCCGGTGGAGCAGGCGGGCTAAGAAGACTGCGACCGTATCTTGACTTACGCGCGCCCGCGGCTGCCGCGCGCGATCTCATCACCCGCGTCTCGCGGCAGCCGCCGCGTAATCGGAATCGACAGGCACGAGAACAGACCGACGACCAGAAACGCCGGCCAGAAATCGGAGAACACGATGTTCGGATGCCCTTGCAGACGATGGGAAATCAGCAGCACGATGCCCGAGATCGTCACGCCGAGGCCGAGCGACATCTGCTGGATCACGCTCGCAACACTCGTTGCGCGGCCGACCTCGCTGCTCGGAATATCCGCATAGGCCAGCGTATTGAGCGACGTGAATTGCAGCGAGGGAAAGAAGCCGCCCACCAGCACGATGCACCAGATCACCCAATGCGGCGTGCCGGGAAAGAACAATCCGTACACGGCGATCGCCAGACCCGCGCACGCGGCGTTGACCATCAGCACGGTGCGAAAGCCGAAGCGTTCGAGAATGCGCGACGCCACCGTCTTCATGAAGATCGAACCGAACGCGGACGCGCATGTGATCGCGCCGGCTCTGAACGCGGTCATGCCGAGCCCTTCCTGCAACGCGAGCGGCAACAGGAACGGCACCGCGCCAAGACCGATACGAAACAGCGAACCGCCGATCACGCTCGCATGAAAACTCGGAATGCGCAGCAAACGCAGATCGAGCACCGGCAACGCGACGCGGCTCGCGTACAGCACATAAACCAGCAGCAGCACGATGCCGGTCACGCACATGCCCACCGATTCTCCTGTCGACACCAGTTCGCCGCCGACGAGCGAGAGCCCGAGCATGAACAGCGAAGCGCCACTTGCCGACAGCAAGAAGCCGAACCAGTCGAGCCGGCCTGGATGCGGCTCGCGCGTATTGGCGATGTACTTGTTGGTGAGCCAGATGCCGAGCAGCCCGATCGGCACATTGATCACGAAAATCAGACGCCAGTGCAGATAGGTCGTGATAAAGCCGCCAAGCGGCGGCCCAACCACCGGACCGAGCAACGCCGGCACCGACAGATAGTTCATCGCGCGAATGAACTCCGACTTCGGCAGCGAACGGAAGATGATGATGCGCCCCACCGGCACCATCAGCGCGCCGCCGATGCCCTGCACGAAGCGCGCAAGCACGAAGGTATCGAGCGAAGTGGACGCCGCGCACAGCAGCGAGCCCGCCATGAAGATGCCGATCGCGGTTCGGAACACGGTGCGCGAACCGAAGCGGTCGGCGACCCAGCCGCAGATCGGGATAAAAACGCCGAGGCCGATCACATACGCGGTAACCGCAAGCTTCAGCGTGATCGGATCATGACCCAGGTCGCGCGCCAGAACAGGCAGCGACGTCACGATGACCGTGCCGTCCACGTTTTCCATGAACATCGCGCACGCGACGATCAGCGGAACGATGAAAGCGCCTAAAGCGAGCAGCATTGTCATGGCGACGGGCGGCCCGCCATCAATGGAAAGTGCCGATTATGGCATTGCGGCGGCAACAAATGTTGTCGCGCGAGGGGATTGCCGCGCGCCGTGAGGCGCGCTGGCGCGCGGCGGAAGCTTTAGCGCGATGCGCTGACGAGCGGCTGCAACTGCGGCAGGATTTCGTCGGCCGCGCGCGCGACGTCGTTCGGGAAGTCGATCTCGATCCACGGCGCGCCGGTCACGTCGGCCGTGTCGAATACCTGGCTGCGCTCGAGCAGCAGGTCGCGCACCGCCTCTTCGTGCGGCATGTTCGCGCGGCCGCTGTCGATATAGCCGGCGACGATCTGCGTAAAGCGTCGCGCGGTTTCCTCGCGGAAGCGGAAGAAGCCGACCGATTCGCCGATCGTGTCGAACTCCAGATTGACCGCGAGCTGCTTGCGCAATTCGACCGGCACGCCGTCCTTCAGGCACAGCTTGACCGGCTCGTCGCCCGCTTCGAAATCGCGGTCGATCAGCAGACGGTTGACCGACTCGCCCGCCACCAGCGCGTTCAGGATGCGCTCGTCGTACAGCACGTCGGCGTCCATCAGCAGCACGTCGCCGCCGCGCGTCAACGCGTCGGCAACCGTATGCACGGTCAGCACGCTGCCCAGATCGAAACGCGGATTGAGCACGGTCTCGACCTTATGCGGCCAGTTGATGCGCGCGAGTTCCGCCTGCACGGATTCCGGCTGGAAACCAAGCGCCAGCACGACGTCGGTCACGCCGGCGGTTTCGAGCATCTGCAGATGCCGTTCGAGCAGGCTCATGCCGTCGAACTGCAACAGGCATTTCGGAAACTGGGCTTGCGGCGGCTGCTGGAGACGCAGGCCGAGGCCCGCTGCGAGAATGATGGCGCGCATGCGCGGTCCTTTGAAAAAAGTACGGAGGTCAATCGGCAACCGGCACACGCCGCGGGGCGCGCCGACGTTGCCAGCTTCGTTCGCTGAAGTGCAATACCAGCAGGCCCGGCAGGCCCAGCAGGATTTCACGCGCACGCTTGGCGAGCGACAACGCCAGCGCCGCGTCGGGCGGCAAACCCACCAGCGGCGCGAGCAGCAGATAGCCGCCCTCCTGCACGCCGAGCGAGCCCGGAATCATGAAGGCCGCGCCGCGAATCGCCTGGCCGATGCTTTCCAGCAGCAGCGCGTCGATCCAGCCGACCGGATGGCCGAGAAAACGCAGCGCGAGCCAAACCTCGACCGTGCCGACGACCCAGCCGACGAGGCTCAGCGCAAAGCTCGCCGCCACGCGGCCGCGCTCGCGGTACAGCGACTGCACGGCGGCATCGACGGCTTCCGCGCGCGTCATCAGAGACGACCAGTCGCGCTTGCCGAACACCTTCGACACCACGGCGAGCAGACGGCCGAACAGGCCGCGCCGCTGCGCGAAATAAAACCCGGCGATCAGCGCGCCGAGCACGCAGGTCGCGATCAGCGTCGCGGTGCGCAGGTCGTGCAGCGTGCCGTGCGCGGCGTAGGCGCCGAACATCGCGAGGCCGCCGAGCGCGAACACGATTTGCGCGAGCGCCTGCCAGGTCGTGCTGACTGTGATCGCGGCGGCCGCGTCGCGCAGCAGCATGCCGCGCTGCGACAGTTGCCGCACCATCACCACCGGACCGCCGATCTGTCCAGCGGGCAGCAGGCTATTCACCGATTCGCCGATCCAGCGCGCGGACAGCGCATCGCGCAGCGAGAGTCCGGCTCGCGCGCGGCTTGCCGGACCTTCATGCGCGCCGTCATGGGACGGGTGGGCGCGCTTGAACAGCACCGCGATCGCGGCCGCATCGATCAGGAGCGGCACCACGTGGAACGCGGCGACGACCGCGAGCCCCCAGCCGGCTGCGAGCAAGGTCGACGCCACCGAGCCGAAGCCCTGCCACGCGAGCAGGCCGACGAACAGCGCCGAGCCGATCGACAGCAGAAGCAGCGCGGCGCGACTCATGCGGCGTCCTTGCCGCGCGAGGCCATCTGACGGAACACCTGACGGAAACCGAAGTACGCGATTGCGTCCTTCATGTTCGAAACGAAGCGGCGCCACGGCCGCATATTGGGATCGGTGACGTATTCGAACGTCAGCGACACGCGCATCTCGTTCGGGCCGGCCGGCGTAATGCGATGCCGCAGCTTGTCGCCATCGAAAAACACGAGGCCGCCCGGTGGAATCTGCACCGAGCCCGGCTGGTCCGGCACCTGCGGATTGCGGGTATGCAGTTCGTAGTCGAGCCGGCACGACGATTCGTCGATCACGCCGAGCAGCAGCGTGTAGCGGCGCCCGTCGTAATACGAAGTATCGTAGTGCCAGCCGATATGGTCGCCGGGGCGCGTGTAGTAGTAGAGCGCGTACGCGTGCGGATCGTCGGCGGGCGACACCTGCAACTGGTCGCCGCTCAGCTGCTCGAGCCAGCCGATCAACTCCTTCGAGCGATACAGCTCGGCGATGAACGGCGCGAGACGGTCGATCGTATGGCGGCTGACACTGCCGCCCTGTTTGTGGCCCGGCAGATAGTTGCGGTTCACCTCGTCGAGCAGCGAGCGCGCGCTGTGAACCAGTTGCGCGGTGACTTCCGGCGCGAGGAAATCTTCCAGATACAGAAACGCGTCCTGCGCGGCGAAGTCCTTGCGCAGACGCGCGTTGTCGAACGTGCGGGTACGGCTTGCGACCGCGCGGTCGGCATCGGGCGCGGGCGTGAGCGCCGCGACGGGCGTGCCTGTCGACACGGGCGCGATCACGTCGTCTTCGGCGTGCAGATTCATTTGCCGGCCCACTGTTGACTGGTTTCGGAAGCGCTGGGGGCCTTGGCCGTCGGGTGAGCGCTGCGGCGCGCGACGCGCCAGTAGTCGATCACCACCCAGGCGGCGAACAGCGGCGCGCCGATCGACGCGATCACCACGAACGGCGCGACGACATTCGTCAGCGTGACGATGGGCAACAGGTAGAGCACGTCCTCGGTTTCGAAGCCCCCCACCGACGCCTGCTTCGTGCCGGCCTTGCCGACCATTTTCTCGATCCGCATGCGCAAAAAGAAGATCAGGGCAACCGCGACACCCGCAACCGCGCCGAGCGCGCCGGGAGCGAACTTCAAAGCATCGATCTGCGCACCGCCGACACCGATACCCATGCCGACGAACAGCATCACGGTCACGAGCGCATCGCAGGCGAGGTCGTAAAAATGACCGATACGGCTCGACTTGCCGCCGACGCGCGCGAGTTCGCCGTCCGTGTGATCGACGAAATTGGACAGAACGATCAGAAGTGCGCCCGCATTGGCCCACGCGAATCCCCCATGCGCAAGGCACAGCGCGCCTGCGACGCCGATCAGCAGGCGCAGCGTGGTCAAATGATTCGGGGTGACCCAGGTATCGATTAGCGGTGTCACGAGCCGGCGGGCGAGCCGGGCGTCCCACGTACGTGGAGGCGGGACGTTTATTGGAGGTCGGGGTTGCGAAGTCATAAGGCGGAAATATATACGGGATTCTGAAAGCTTGCTGTTCTGTCGTATATTTCCCCGCAATTTCGCAGATACCGTTCGTGTGTTCGCCACAAAGCGGAATTCGCCGAATCGCTGTAAAGTGCGAATCCAGTTGTGCCAGTCACGTGGAATCTGTTCGATGTGCAGCACCGTTAGCTCCCTCCGGGGGATGGCGCAGTGGTTGCTAATCCACGACATCGACTGTGGACGCCCGCCTACACTCATGAACCGTTTTCTTGCCCCTCTGCTGTTTGCCGCAGCCGCCGCGCTGCCGCTGTCCTCGTTCGCCGTGGAGCTCGACGCGCCACTGGTATGCAATGAGAGCGGCCACCAGTTCATTGCTGATCTGATGCAGCAGCAACTGATCAACCCGAAGCCAAGTCACGTCGAAAGCAACTCGATCAACGCGTTCTCGCCGATGCCGGGTGCGCATCTGACCGCGTTCGGTTTCCGCGTATTCGCGGTGGTGGGCTTCGAAAAAGACGACCCGATGTTCCGGGTCGGCGACGGCGAACCGGTCGCGCAGTCCGCGTATGGCGCCGTCGTGTTCGGCGGCGACGACAAGGTTAAAAGCGCACTCGAGAACGCCGGCAGCACGGCGATCGTGCATCACGTCGCGCCACTGATCACCGCGATTTTTTGCAAGCGCAACTAGGCGGTGGCGGCACGCGCTGGCTGCGGCCATCGGTATTGAGATAGCTCCGAGCAGGGGTTGGCACGGTACAATTGCCGCAGATAGATTTTTCGGGGCTCCGCAAGGGCGTCTATCTGCCTCCTGGTCAACAGGGTCCAGCCGTGCTGGTTACGTCGGTCGCACCGATCAAGCGCTCCCGCGAAGTCATGAGGCCCCCGCGCGGGACCTCACCTGTTTCTGGCCAGGCCACTCTCACACATCCAGTTCTTTTCTAGTGCCGACTCAGGCTCGGGTCGCGGATCGATTCGCCTCTCAAAATCTCGGCCGCCATCACGCGAAATCGCACGATGCTCCGGCGGTTGCGAGGAATATCCGGCTTGCCTGCCGCTTGCGGGCTGCCCGGGGTGCGCACATACGCGCTCTCGATCACGAGCCGCAGTTGCGCTGCCGCCGCCCTGCGCAAACGGAAAAACACCTCGTACTCGACCGTTTCGCCACGATCATCGATATCTTCGATCACGAGCCAGTTGGAGCGGCCAGTGAAATAGCACCGCCGTTCTGCCAACTGCGCGATGATCGCCGGCAGCTTGAGCGACCAGCGGTGTCGGTCGGGGCAAAACGCGCGCGCCACATTGCGATGATCGAATATTGTGCGCGCGTCGCCGAGCACTTCGAAATCGAGTGGCCCGGTCGCGCCCGCTCCCAAACGACACGCAATGTGACGTGTATTCGACGTGGACCGTTGCCGTCACTGCAGGAAATCGCTGCGAGGCGGGAATCGCGAAAGTGAACGCGCTGGCAAGCAGATGAGCGAGGTCATAGCGAACGTTCGCCACGTCGATAAAACCCTCGTCGCAAAATCAAAACCCATTTCAAGTCCACCTCGCGAGGCCGCCAAAGGAGACCGCAAATTATCGCGAGATTCCCGTTCGCTGGCTCCTCAGCCGGATGGCCTAAGACGATCCGATCACGACGCAACCGCGCCTACAACCGCCGCTTACCCCGGCCGGCGAAACTCGTTCGCCACCCACGCGGCGGCGCTCGCCTTGCTGAGCTTGAAGGTCGGCGCAACCTGCACCTGCGCGATCTGCTCGCCGAAAATATCGAGCGCGCTCAACAGCGCGTACGGCTCGTCCTCGTCCGGAACGATGTCGAGCGTGATGTCGAGTTCGTCGTTGCCGTCCGCGCTCGGCACGCGCACCGCCTTGTGCAGTTGCGCGCGCAGTTGCTGCTCGTGGCGACGCAGCACTTCCGCCGCGGTTTTCACCAGCGTGTTGAACGCCGATACGTCGAGCGGCTTCGGATCCTTCTTGTTGCGACCCATCGTCCAAGGTCCGACGAGCGCGGGCTCCGCCTCGCCGTCCTTGATCATTTCGACGGCCCAGCCTTCGTCGTCTTCGTTCTTGATGATGCGCGCGGTCCAGCCGTTATCGCGCCACAGACGCTCTTCATGCACGCTTTCGTCCGGTCCGGACGAGTCGTCGGCCAAGGACCCGGCATTCGTGTCGGTCGAGGGAAAGGGCGTGTCGTTCATCACAGGTTCACTCACTTCGCGGGGCGCACAAACAGATTACGAACCCGCGATTCTACCTGCCCGGCCCGCTTCGCCCCGCGCGCTCTGACGAACGGACAAGGCGCGTTCGGAACGGCGAAGCCGCTCGAGCGGTGAAAAATTCTATTTACCCTTACGCGACAATGTATAAGACCGCTTTAAACGTCAGATAAAAAAACGCGGCCCGAAAGCCGCGTGTAAAAATGAAAAAGACACCCTTTGGTCGAAGGGGTCTATGGAAATTATAAGTGGCATCCCATCGCGATTTAACGCTTTCTACGTAAGACTGCGTTGCACAAAATGGTGGGAATCGGTGCCAATGCGCGCATCCGGTGCGCGCCGGGAAGCCTTTGCGTCGTAACCGTCCGGCAACATCGTGGCTTCACATCGCAGCCGCCCATTCGTCATTAAAAATGATTTGCTTTTGGCGACCTGCACTTACACGATTAATTCACATAATCCCGGCTTCGAAAATAAACTGTTGTAATTCGCGTAATTAAATATCTGCATAGCGGCAATTACACTTCACCGGAAATCGTCAGTCAACATGCCGAGTCATCCCTGAGTGAATCCCGAACATGCAAAGAACTCTCATCACGGCAGGCTTGCCGCACGCCGTTGAACAATGGCCAGAACACCGAAAGCAGTACGATGTTCAATTGCCAGGCGTTCGTCGGCCTGAAGAGCGATCAGTTCGGCACGCTGACGCTCGGCCGCCAGTACGACTCGGTCAGCGACTACCTGGCGCCGCTATCGGAAGCGGGCGGGGGCTACGGCAATAATCTCGCGGCCCACCCGTTCGACAACGACAATCTTTCCGGCTCGTTCTCGATCAGGAATGCCGTCAAGTACTCGAGCGCGAACTACGCGGGCCTGAAGTTCGGCGGCCTGTACGGTTTCAGCAACGCGGCCGGCCAGTTCGCCAACAATCGAGCATGGAGAGCGCGGGTGCTTCGTACGACAACGGTCCGTTGAGCCTGGCCGCTGCCTATCTGCAGTTGAACAACTCGGGCAGCTCGAATCTGAACGGCGCCGTGTCGCAAGGAAACGGCACCGCGGCAATCGCGGCCGATCTGCAACGCACGTTCGGCGCGGGCATCAACTACTCTTACGGGCCGGCCACCGCGGGCTTCGTCTATACACATACGCAACTCGACGGCATCACCGGCGTGAACGTCGGCGGCGCGACGCTGCCTGGCATTGCGGGCACCAACCTGCATCTGGACAACTATGAAGTGAACGGCCGGTATGCGCTGACGCCGGCAGTGAACCTCGCCGCGTCGTACACGTTCACCGACGGCAAGGTGAGCGGCTCCAACGGCTCGGGCGATCCGAAGTGGCACACCGTGTCGCTGCAAGGCGATTACTCGCTGAGCAGGCGCACCGACGTGTATATCGAAGGCGTGTACCAGCATGCGTCGGGCGCACTCGGCAACTTCGGCGCGAACGTCGCGGCGATCAATACGCTTGCGCCGTCGTCGACCGGCAATCAGGTGGCCGCGGCAGTCGGTGTGCGGCATCGCTTCCGACGGCGGTTCTTCGCCCGCTCCGTGCAGGCATGGCGGCGCGCGGCCATCCCTCCGCGCCGCGGTCGAACCCGCGCGTGACACGATCACGTCGCGGGTTTTTTCATGGGCCTTACGGTTTGCCGTCAGACCAATAAACCCTTCGCCGCGCTAGTGACGACCTCGACGCATGCTCGGTATACTGCCCCGGCCGCCGTGCGACGCCGCGAAAGCGCGCCGCCTGCACGGTAGCTTCGTCGCGAAGCATCGCGCTGTCCGCCAGCGCACGCGCTTCGCCCGCGCCTCACCTTCCCATGCATGACCGGGAACGCCGACGATCGGATCATGAAAAGACTTCTCCTGCTTGTCCCCACTGTCGCCCTCACTGCCACCCTCGCCGCTTGCGGTTCGTCGGGCGGCCCCGCGCGCGATGCGTCCGCGCCGCTCGTGTACGTGTCGTCCTCACGCACGCCTGCGTCCATCGCTGCCTGTCTCGAAGACCGTCTGCCGCGCGTGCGTACCGCGCACACCGGCGCCGCGACCGAACTCGCGGTCGGCGCCGATTCGCACAACTCGTACTTCGTCACGCTGACCCCGCTCAACGGCAGCACGGTCATCAAGGTCATGCATCCGGCCAATGCGCCCGACGATCCGCCCGAAGAGGAAATGCGCTTCGATATCGCGCGCTGCGCGACCTGAGCGGCGCGGCGCACCTGAACGCCGTGCGCACGATTCACGGAAGGCCGATGCGCGATTTTTATCTCGCGCATCGGCTATTTTTTTACGCGCTCATCTGCGAACATAGCCGCCCTTTGTTTTTGGCGCGGCACCTGTGCCGTGAGTGTCGATGGCATCCAGCAAAGCGCATCATGCGACCGGTTTCGCAGCCGGCATCATCGCGGCGGCGATCGTCGCGCGCAGCGGCGGCGGTCCGTTTCACGCTGGCGTGCTGCTGAGCTTCATCGCCGGCGTGGCCGGCAGCACCGCGCCGGACTGGCTCGAAGTTGCATGGTGGTCGCGCGCGCGGCGGCTGTGGATCACGCATCGCACGTTGACGCATTGGGGCATCGGCTGGCTCGCGCTGCTCGCGGCGTCGTATTACATGCTCGGACATTCGATCTACGCGGCGCCCGCGTTCGGCTTCGCGTGCGGCGGCCTGATGCATCTGCTCGCCGACTGGCCGAATCCGCTCGGCGTGCCGTGGATCGCCGGGCGACATTCGTTGAATCTATGGAATAGCGGGCACTGCGATCTGATCGTCGTCGCCGCGTCGTGGGTGGCCGCGTGGTTCATCGGCGAGCATGTGTGGCTGCATGGCATGCATGCGTTGCCGTGGATACGCCATTGGCCGATCAGCTAGCGCAGCGATGCAGCCGGCCGCGGCCGGGCGGGCATCACTGCCGCCCGTTGTCGGTGCGCTCTCCTTCGCGGATCTTGCCTTGCGATACGCTGCTGCCCGGCGGCACGCTATGCGTGAGCCACACGTTGCCGCCGATCACCGATCCGCGCCCGATCGTCACGCGTCCGAGAATCGTCGCGCCCGCGTAGATCACGACGTCGTCCTCGACGATCGGATGCCGCGCGTTGCCCTTGATCAGCGTGCCGTCCTCGTCGGCCGCGAAACTCTTTGCGCCGAGCGTGACCGCCTGGTACAAGCGCACGCGCTCGCCGATGATCGCGGTCTCGCCGATCACCACGCCGGTGCCGTGATCGATGAAGAAGCTCGGCCCGATCGTCGCGCCCGGGTGAATGTCGATGCCGGTCGCCGAGTGCGCGATCTCGTTGATGAAGCGCGCGAGCAGCGGCACGCCGAGCCGATGCAGCGCATGCGCGAGCCGGTGATGCGTCATCGCCCACACGCCCGGATAGCACAGCAGGATTTCGGTGATGTGCTGCGCGGCGGGGTCGCCGGTGTACGCAGCCTGGATGTCGCTGACGAGCAGCGCGCGGATGCCCGCCAGCTGCGTCGCGAACTCGCGCGCCACTGCGAACGCGCGCTCGCGCAACTCGGCGTCGGGCGTCGCGCCGAACTCGGGCAGGAAGCGCAGCGCGCGGCGAATCTGTTCGGCGAGCAGCCGCAACGTGCTTTCGAGCGTATGGCCGACGTAGTAGTCGACCGTCTCGTCGGTTAGATCGGGCGCGCCGTAGTGCGTCGGAAACATCGCGGCGCGCAAACCGGTCACGATACTGACCACCGCTTCGCGCGATGGCAATTCGCGAATGCCGAGCGGATGCCGCGTGCGATGCAATTGCTCGCGCGAGGCGCGCAGGTCGGCGACGATCTGTTCAAGGCCCCAGTTCGGGGAAGGCTCGTTGGGCATAAGGGACGGCGTCGTGCAGCGTGCACGGTTCAAAGTGGTTATCCAGCAGAGATTACCGCGTTTTAACGCTGCCCGCCCGGCAGCGCGCAGACCGGCCCGGATTCAATGCGTCGGCACGCGCGCATCGTTCCCTGACTTCAGATTGTCAGACTGCTCGCGTCGATCCAGCGCACTGCCCAATCGCGCGCATGCGCGATCGCGGCGGCTTCGTCGGAGAAGCGCAGTTCCGTGGGGAAGAAACGGTTGGCGACCAGTTCGCCGTCGCTCGAGCGCGAGATCACCACATACGGTTGCCAGGAGCCGTCGCCCGAGCGCGCCGGTTCGCAATTCAATAGATAGCCGCGATGTGTGAATGCAGCATCGAAGTGCATGAGTCACCCGCCCCTGAAGCCCCGTAACATTTTCTCAGTCGCGCGGCCATTTGTTTGTTAATTTTTTCCGACCATGCTGAACAGCCGGAGCATGCCGCCAATTTATCCGCGCGTCGGTCGCAGGAGTAGAATCATACTCTGTAGGAAATACGCGTCCATTAAAAAAAATGAAATGAATCGCGCACGTCATCGCCATTCAATCGCGAGGCAACGCCACTCGCATCGAATCTTGGCGGACAACGCATCGCGACTCCCGCGCACAGCGGCGCCGTGTCTGTCGGAACGGCTTTTGCTCTTTTCTTCGAATGTCCTCTTCAGGAGATGCACGATGAACAGCGCGATCAGCAAACCCGAAAACGCCGGCACGAAACCAGACCCGAAGGACCCGCCAACCACGGACCTGCACAACGATCGCACGCATGACAGCACCGTCGACACCGACGGCAAGAACCACGAAGCGGCCCGTCTGGCGGGCCACGGCGCGATCTCGCCCGACGAAATCACAACCAGCAATGCAACGCTCGAGAACAGCGTGCCCGAGGCGCTCGACGGCATGGCCGGCTTCGACAGCCGGCTCGGCGGCAACCATCTGCTGCTCGCGCTCCAGCCCGGCTATGCGGTGATCGACAAGGGCATGGCGGAGCCGCTCGCCGTCTACTCGGCCGACAACCAGTACAACGACCCGCGTCCGGTCGGACAGCGCCAGGAGCGCGGGCGCATTCACTACGCGCTCAATCATTTGCGACCCGCGCGCGTTATCGAATTACACCGCGTGAAATAGGCGGACGCGCGTATCATCCCTTTATACGCGCGCGTTTGAATTACCGCGTTTATTCCGATTAAATCAGGCATTCACGTAGCACGCACCGTTTTATTCTGGTGCGTGCTTTGCTTTGTTTAACGTTGGTTCGTTTAACGGAGTTGCGGATGAAAAGGATCGTCGTCATCGGTGCCACGGGCACGCTGGGCCAGGCCGTCAGCGCGGAGTTGAAGGCGCGTCACGAGGTGATCGAAGTGGGCGCGACGCGCGGGCAATATCACGTCGACAGCACGGAGCCCGCGAGCGTCGAGCGGCTGTTTCGCGACATCGGCAAGGTGGACGGCGTCGTCACCGCGACCGGCCACGTGCATTTCGGTCCGCTCGCGCAAATGAGCATCGAGCAGTTCTGGGTCGGGCTGCGCGACAAGCTGATGGGCCAGATCAACGTCGTGTTCGCGGCGCTGCCGTATGTGAACGACGGCGGTTCGTTCACGCTGACGAGCGGCATTCTGGCAGACGAACCGATCGCGCAGGGCGCGAGCGCGACGACCGTCAATCTCGCGCTGGAAGGCTTCGTGCGTGGCGCGGCGATCGAGATGCCGCGCGGGCTGCGCATCAACCTCGTGAGTCCGACCGTGCTGACCGAATCGATGGAGGCTTATGCGCCGTTCTTTCGCGGCTTCGAGCCCGTCAGTGCGCAACGCGCGGCGCTTGCGTATCTGCGCAGCGTGGAAGGCGCGCAGACGGGGCGCGTGTATCGCGTCGGGTATTGAGCGTCAGTGAATTTCCGGCTCGCCCGAGCTCTCGGGACTCGCGCCGCCACGCTGCAGGAAGTCGAAATCGCAGCCTTGGTCCGCCTGCATCACGTGCGCCTGATGCAGGGCGCCATAGCCGCGCTCGAAGCGCGCCGCCGGTTTGATCCACGCGGCCTTGCGGCGCGCGAACTCTTCGTCCGATATCAGCAGATTCAGCCTGCGGCGCGGCACATCGAGCTCGATCAGATCGCCGTTTCGCACCAACGCCAGCGGCCCGCCGACGAACGCCTCGGGCGCCACGTGCAGCACGCACGCACCATAGCTCGTGCCGCTCATCCGCGTGTCGGAGATGCGCACCATGTCGCGCACGCCTTTTTGCAGCAGCTTGCGCGGGATCGGCAGTTGCCCCCACTCGGGCATGCCCGCACCGACCGGCCCCGCGTGCTGCAGCACCAGCACGCAGCTTTCGTCGATGTCGAGCGCGTCGTCGTCGATGCGTGCGGCCATGTCGTTGTAGTCGCTGAACACGACCGCGCGGCCCGTATGCACGAGCAGATGCGGCTCGGCCGCGCCGGGCTTGATCACCGCGCCGCGGGGCGCGAGATTGCCGCGCAGCACCGCGAGGCTGCTGTCGCGCAGTAGCGGATTCGTGCGGCGGCGGATCACGTCGTCGTTAAAAATCTGCGCGCCCGCGAGGTTCTCGCCGAGCGTGCGGCCGTTCACGGTTTTCTGCGAACCGTCGATCAGCTCGCCCAGTTCCGCGAGCAGCGCGCGCAAACCGCCCGCGTAGAAAAAGTCCTCCATCAGATAGGCGCCGGTCGGCCTGATGTTCGCGAGCACGGGCGTGCGGCGCGCGATCTCGTCGAAGCGATCGAGCGTCAACTCGATGCCCGCGCGCCGTGCAAGCGCGATCATATGGACGACCGAATTGGTCGAGCCGGACAGCGCGACGCAAGTCGTCACCGCGTTATCGACCGAGGCCGCGGTGATCAGGTCCGACGGCTTCAGATCCTCCCACACCATCTCGACGATACGCATGCCGGTTTTCGCGGCCATCTGCGCATGACGCGAATCGGCCGCGGGCGTCGACGCGAAGCCGGGCAGCGTGAAGCCCAGTGCTTCGGCCGCGCTGGTCATCGTCGACGCGGTGCCCATCGTCATGCAGTGCCCCGGCGAGCGCGCGATGCCGCCCTCGACGCCCTGCCACTCTTCCGGCGTCAGCGTACCCGCGCGCAGGTCGGCCCAGTATCGCCATGAGTCGGAACCCGAGCCGAGCGTCACGCCATTCCAGTTGCCGCGCAGCATCGGGCCGGCGGGCAGAAAGATGGCGGGCAGATCCATCGAGATCGCGCCCATCAGTAGCGCGGGGGTGGTCTTGTCGCAGCCGCCCATCAGCACGACGCCGTCGGCGGGATACGAGCGCAGCATCTCCTCGGCCTCCATCGCGAGGAAATTGCGGTACAGCATCGTGGTGGGCTTCTGGAACGGCTCGGACAGCGTCTGCACAGGCAACTCGATCGGGAAGCCGCCGGCCTGCCAGATGCCGCGTTTCACTTCCTCGACGCGCTGCTTGAAATGCGTGTGGCACGGATTGATCTCGCTCCACATGTTGAGAATCGCGATGACCGGCTTGCCCGCGTATTCCTCCCGGTTGTAGCCCATCTGCGCGGTGCGCGAGCGGTGGCCGAACGAACGCAGATCGTTCGCGCCATACCAGCGATGACTGCGCAATTCCTCGGCGGTCTTTCTCTTCGTCAACGTCTACTCCACGATTGACGCCGACCACGCGTCAGCGCCGCTGTTCCTTTACGCGAGACACGATCTGCGTCGGGCTCACGAATTGTAGTGCGATCAGCACCCAGATCAACGTGATCGCCATATAGATCATCGCCATCGCATCGATCGATTGCGGCGCGCGCACGCCGGTCGAAAACACAGCGTAATACAACGCGACCACCAGCGTTTGCGTGGCAGGACCGGCCGTAAAGAACGTCAGCTCGAACATGCCGATCGTACGCACCAGCACGAGCAGCCCTGCGGCCAGCATACCCGGCACGAGCAGCGGCAGCAGCACGTAACGGAAGTAGCGGAACGTGTTTGCGCCGAAAATGCGCGCGGCCGCTTCGAGATTCGGATCGATCTGCTCGATGAACGGTGTCATCACCAGAATCACGAATGGCAGCGCCGGTACGAGGTTCGCAAGAATCACACCCCATAGCGTGCCGGCGAGGCCGACCTTGTACATCACGGTCGCCATCGGAATGCCGTAGGTGACGGGCGGCACCATCAACGGCAGCAGAAAGATCAGCATCGCAAGGCGCTTACCGCGGAATTGCACGCGCGCGAGCGCATACGCGGCAGGCACGCCGAGCAGCACCGACAGCAGCACGACCGCGCCGACCACCTGCACGGTCACCCACAGCACGCTCGCGAGCTGAAAGTCGCTCCACGCCTGCGCATACCAGTGCAGCGTGAAACCTTGCGGCAACGCGGTGCCGAACCAGCGCGTCGCGATCGAATTCACCGCGACCGTCGCAATCAGCAGCACGACGTTGATCAGGAAAAACGCCATCACGGCCCACACCAGCACCTGCCAGATGCGGCCCGGCAGGTTCGCGCGCTGACGCGCGTGTTGCGCGGGCTCGCGGGCGCCATCGCCCGGCTGCGGCGCCGCGGATGCGGAAGCGGAGGTGGACGCGGGCCAGTCGGGCTGCGTCGCGCGACGATCGGTCGTCATCAGCCTTTGCCTCCCGTCACGGGACCACGATAGAACCAGCGGCGCGCGCCGAGCAGCGCGGCGACCACCAGCAGTTGCACGAAGCCCATCACCATCGCGATCGCCGACGCCAGCGAATAGTCGTAGCTCTCGAACGCGGCTTCGGCCGCGGCAATCGACATCACGCGCGTCGGACCCGCGGGCGCGCCGAGCAGCACCGCCGACGGAAACACCGAGAACGCCTGCACGAACGACAAACATGCGGCCATCGTGAGCCCCGGCACGAGCAGCGGGAAATAGATGCGGCGAAACTGCTGCCACGGACTCGCGCCGAGCGTCGCCGCCGCGCTCGCGAGTGTCGGGTCGATGCCGGTCACGTACGACAGCGTCAACAGAAACGCGAACGGAAAGCCCGACACGATCAGCGACAGCAGCACGCCCGTGAAGTTGTGCGTGAGCCGCACCTCTTGCGTGTACAGATGCAGCGCCTGCAACGCCTGCGGCAGCCAGCCGTGGGGACCGAAATACGTGAGCATGCCGTCGGCGATCAGCACGGTGCCGAGCGTCACCGGAATCACCAGCAGCGTCGTGACGATCTTCTGATAACGCGAGTAGCGGCGCAGCGCAAAGGCGACCGGCACCGACACGCCGACATTGATCAGCGTGGCCGGCACCGACAGCTTCAGCGTGACGAGAATCGTCGGCCACATCGACGTGTCGGTGAAGAACGTCAGATAGTTGGCCCATAGACCGCCGCCGTTCATCGGCCGGAACGACAGCGCGAGACCGTACGCGAACGGATAGATGAACAGCGCGACGATAAAGAGCAGCGCCGGCGCGACGAGCCAGGCCTTGGCATCGCGCGGCGCGCGGGGAGTAAGCGGGAGGACGAGCGTCGGCGTGTTCATGCGGCCTCGGCATCGTAGACGAGCACGCACGACGGCCGCACGCGCAGCATGATGCGCTCACCCTCCGCGCATTCACCGGTTACGCGCGCCCACACGTCGCCGAACGCGGTCTTCACGCGCAGCAGCGAATCGTGCCCACCGTATTCGACGGCGTCGATCAGCGCCTCGAACGCGTTGTCGGCGCCGGGCTGGGCACGTTCCATGTCTTCGGGGCGCAGCGCGACGCTCACGCGCTTGCCGTCGAAGCCGGCCATCGCCGTGCCGATCAGCCGCACGCCGTTCGCACTGACCATCACGCCCTCGCCTTGCATGCCCTCCAGCGTGAACTCGGCGACGTTGCGATAGCCCATGAAGCGCGCGACATGCAGATTGCGCGGCCGCGTATAGACCTCTTTCGGCGTCGCGACCTGCTGCACGACGCCCTCCCTCATCACGACGATGCGATCGGCCATCGACAGCGCTTCGTCCTGATCATGCGTCACGTACAGCGTCGCGCGTTCGAGCTGCGTATGGATGCGGCGAATCTCCGCGCGCATTTCGATGCGCAGCTTCGTATCGAGATTCGACAGCGGCTCGTCCATCAGGATCAGTGGCGGCTCGATCACGATCGCACGCGCGATCGCGACACGCTGCTGCTGGCCACCGGACAATTGGCCGGGCAGCTTCTGCTCATGCCCTGTCAGTTGCACCAGTTTCAACGCCTCGCGTGCACGGCGCGCGATCTCGCTCTTGCCGACGCCGCGCATCTTCAGCCCGAAGCCGACGTTGTCGAGCACGCTCATATGCGGGAACAGCGCGTAGTTCTGGAACACCATGCCGAAGCCGCGCTTTTCCGGCGGCAGCACGTCGATGCGCCGCTCGTCGAGCCAGATGCCGCCGCCGGTGAGCGGCTGCAATCCGGCGATGCAGTTCAGCGCCGTCGATTTGCCGCAACCCGACGGTCCCAGCAGCGCGATGAACTCGCCGCGCCGGATCGTCAGATCGAGACCCTGCAGCGCGGCGATCGCGTGACCTTGCGCGTTCGTGAAACTGCGGCTCACCGAGTCGAGCCGCAACTGCTCAAAGTGATGCTTCATACGGTTTCCTGATCCGCGTGAGACGACGGGGGTCGCAAGTGCCGCGCGTGCGGTGCGCGCGGCGCATCAGCAGTTAAGCCGAGGCGCGGATGATCGCCGCAAACACGCAGCGCGGCGCTACCTCACGCCGCGCTGCGTTTCGCCTCGTTTTCCGTCGCAATGGTGAAGGCCTAACGGGTCTTCTGCGCGCCGATGTCGGTATCCCACTTCTTGAAGGCCGCGACCATTGCCGCCGCATTCAGCGGCATCGCATGCGGACGATCGCTCAACATCTTCGCGTATTCCGGCCGGCCATACTTTTGCAGCACCTCCTGGCTATGCGCGGGCGCCTGCTCGATCGTGACGCCCTTGATCGCCGGGCCCGGGTAGAAGTAGCCGTCGTCGTAGGTCAATGCCTGCTGCGCGGGCTCCAGCATGAAGTTCATCATCTTGTACAGCACGTCGAGCTTTTCCTTCGGCACGCCCTTCGGAACCACCATGTAGTGCGCGTCGTTGACCCACGTCATGTTGTCGAACGGCTGTACGCGGAATTCGGCCGGCACGATGCCGAGCGCGCGCGGATTGATGTCCCAGCCGGTCACGGTCACGGTCATGTCGCGCGTTCCTTCGCCCAGTTCCTTCATCACCGCCGAGGTGCCGCCCGGATAGTACGGAATGCAGTCGTTCAGCTGCTTCAGGTACGCCCACGTCTTGTCCCAGCCGTGCACCGGGTCCTGCGGGTCCTTGTCGCCGAGCACGTACGGCAAGCCCATCAGGAACGTGCGGCCAGGACCGGAATTGGCCGGCCGCGCGTAGATCAGCTTGTCGGGGTGGGCCTTGCACCATTGCAGCAGTTGCTCGGGTGTCTTCGGTGGCTCGCTGACCTTGGCCGGGTTGTATTCGAGCAGCGGACCAGCCGGCATATATGCGACCTCGAGCCCGTAGCCCTGCGCGAGGTCTTGCATCCTGCGCGGGCCCGGCGCGTACTTGTCGAGCACACTGGGGAACTGCGCCGCGTTATCGGGCAGCAGTTTGATCCACAGGTTCTGTTCGATGCCGGCCGCGAGCGCGTCGGTGCCGGTCAATACGAGGTCGATATCGGAGCGTCCCGCGGCCTGCATCGCCTTGATCTTGCCGGGCAATTGCGGCGAAGGAGCGTTCGTGAACGTGATGTTCGCGACAAGATTCGGGTTCTTGGCCTTGAACGCCTCGAAGCCCTTCTGCGTGAGTTGAAGATCGCCGGCCACGTCGACGATGTTGATCGTGACCGGATCGGCCGCGTGCGCGGCAACGGCGAACGCCGCGCTTGCGGCGATACAGACGGATACCAGCTTGAACGACAGCCTGTGCGAAACAGTCATTACGTCTCCTCGCTTCTTGGTATGGAAGCCCGCTGGTCGATGTGTTGCGTGCGGACGGTATCTTTCTACCAAGGGAACATAGCGAAGCGCAACAGCCGATGTCAAGCAAATAGTCCAGAGCGCGGGGCCTGGACGAAAACGGCTCGATTGACGTGAAATCCTTGCCGTTCAATGCCTGGTAACGCGAATTAAGGGCAAACCCGAGCATCCGCAGTGGCTGCAACACAAGTTGTCTGGTTAGCGGACAACTGCTCAACCTCCGCGCACGCCCTGCGTATTGACGAACAGCGAATACAAGCCGTGGCTCGCCGCCATGAACAGACGGTTGCGATGCCGTCCGCCGAAGCAAACGTTCGCGCAACGCTCCGGTAGCGCGATATGGCCGAGCGGCTCGCCTTGCGCGGTGAAGACGCGCACGCCGTCGAGTTCGTCGGTGCCCATCCCCCAGCCGCACCACAGATTGCCGTGCACGTCCACCCGAAAGCCGTCGGGGGTGCCCGGACCCGCATCGATCAGCACGCGGTTGTTCGACACCGTCGTGCCTTTGCCATTGGCCTCGACATCGAATACGCGGATCTTGCGCGGCTCGCCGCGCGATTGGACCACGTACAGCAGCGACTCGTCCGGCGAAAACGCGAGGCCGTTCGGGGCGAGCACGTCGTCGATGACCATCGAGACCTCGCCCGTCTGCCCGTCGATCCGATACACGCACGGCTTCAGTTCGGACTGCTGCTGCTCGCCCTCGTAGAAGCCTTCGATGCCGAAGGTCGGGTCGGTAAACCAGATCGAGCCGTCCGATTTGACGACCACGTCGTTTGGCGAATTGAAGCGCTTGCCCTGATAGCGGTCGGCGAGCACGGTGATCGAGCCGTCGTACTCGGTGCGCGTCACGCGCCGCGTCAGGTGCTCGCAACTGACGAGACGCCCTTCGCGATCGCGCGTATGGCCGTTCGCATTGTTCGACGATTGACGGAACGTGCTGACCGCGCCAGTCGTTTCGTCCCAGCGCAGGATGCGGTCGTTCGGAATATCGCTCCACAGCAGATAGCGGCCGTCGCCGAACCACACCGGCCCCTCCGACCAGCGCGTGCCCTGATACAGGCATTCGACCGACGCCGACGCGATGATCAACGACTTGAAGCGTGGATCGAACACGCGGATGGAGGGATCGGGATAGCGTCTGCTGTGATCGGTCATATGCTTGCCTGCGTGTCGGAGCGGTTCGATGGGGTGGGCGCGAACTCGCGCTCGAGAGCGAGCAGCGTGCACGCGGTCTGAGCGATCTTCGCATGATGCTCGCGCGGCGTCGAACTGAGCAGTGGCAGCAGCGGCCCCATGTCAGCGAGGCCCGTGAATGTGATCGCATCGTGCAGCACGCGGATCAGCGAGATGTCGTTACGCAGCGTTTCGAGCGGCATGAATGCATCGTACAAACGTTGGGCGGTGTCGTTGTCCGCGCTATCGGTGCCATCGGGGCTCCGGCCGCTTTGCACGGCGCGCAGCAGCGCCATGACCATGCTCGGCGCGATGCAGCCGCTACCGGTCGTCCACGCAGCGAGCCCGAATTCGCGCAGATGCACGAGCGCCGCCCGCTCGCCCATGCCCGATACGATCTTCGCGGCCGGCACCCATTGCAGCAGCCGGCGCAGATACGGATCGTCGGCGGGATCGTCGCGCGGGATCGCGTATTTGACCGCGCTCAACGTGCCACGCTCGACGAGCCGCCCGAGCGTATCGACAGCGACGTAGTTTTCGCTCTTGATATACAAGGTGAGCGGCATGCCGGCCGTGTCGGCGATCCGCGTGAGGCCCGTCTCGACGCCCTCGGACGTCGTAAAGCCGCCGAGCGGCAGCACCATCGCGGTGCGGTAACGCGTCTGCGCGAGGATGCGCGCCTGATCGAGCATCTTGCCGTAGTCGGGACCGAGCGACGGAATCACGCGTGTACCCGGACTCGCGGCCTCGGCGAGCAGGTCCAGTAGCTCGCGGTATTCGCTGACCGCGACGTGATAGAGGTTCGCGTTGCCGCCATACAGTAGCGTGCGTACGCCACCCGCTTCGATATGGCGGATCAGCGCGAGATTCTGGGCAGGGTCGAGCGTGTAGTCGGCGCGACGCGCGAGCGGCGGCACGGCCATGACCGACCCGGCGAACTCGCCGTCGCCGAGCGGAGATTCGTTCATGATGGTTGACGCGCGAAACGTGCTGGGCGGAGGTTTCACGGTAGCATCGGCATCACAATGTCGTCAAACAACCTGCGCATGGCGGTCGCACCAGCATGCCGCCGCCGGCGAATTGCCCGGGAGCCGCTCCCGAAATTTCCTTTTGTATAACAATGGAGCCGCAGCCCGCATGGAAACGGCGCAGGCGCTTTTTTGCCAAGACCGACTCGACGCGCAAATAACCCGCTTTCCCAAATAATCGAATAAATGCGATTAATTCCGAAGCACGAAAGAAATAATGCTGTCAATGAAACATATTAAAATGCGGTAGCCGGATGCGGATTAGCCGCATTTCTCGCCCGACACCCCGGGCGGGTTAAAGGTCTATTTCAATCAGCATAATAATAGGCAACGCCGTCCCTGCTATCACATGGCTGCTATCGTTTACCCCGCGGAGCGCCAGCGCATTGCTTTCGAGTTTTTAGTGATAGATTATGCGGACCAAAAGAGCGGACCGAAGTTTGTCTGCCAATAACCGCGAATGGGATGTTTGCGAGCCTGAGAGAGCCAAGAAATTGTCGCTACACTTTATCGAGCAGATGGCACCGCTACTGGACGCCGCCGACGAGGCGGAATGGTTCGGCGCGATTACGGGCCTCGCCGAAACGTGGGGCTTCGACAGGATACTGGTCGCGATGCTGCCCCGGCCCACCATGCGTCTCGAGGACGCTTACCTGCGCAGCACTTACGCGCCCGCATGGCGGCAGACCTATGACGAACAGGGCATGGTACATATCGACCCGACGGTCGCGCACTGCCTGTCACGCTCCGCGCCGCTGATCTGGACGCCGGAGATTTTCGCCACCCCGCCACAGCAAGCCCTGTACGAGGAAGCCCGCTCATACGGCTTGGGTGCGGGTGTGACGCTGCCGATTCACGGGCCGAATCAGGAAGCCGGCATGATGTGCTTCGTCAATGACGACAAGCCGTCGGACGGGTTCAGGCGCCATGTGAACGCCGCGTTGCCGAACCTCGTGCTGTTGCGCGACCTCGTGATCGACACCAGCAAACAGCATCTGGATTCGCATGCGCAGAGCTTGATGCCGAAGCTGACTCCGCGCGAGCGCGAATGCCTGAAATGGACCGCACGCGGCAAATCCACGTGGGAGATATCCCACATCCTGAGTTGTTCGGAAGCCGTGGTGAACTTCCACATGAAAAACATCAGGGCGAAATTCGGCGTGAATTCACGGCGCGCGGCCGCCGTGATCGCGGCCCAGCTTGGGCTTATTGACCCGGGTTGAGCAGCGCGGCCGCGTCGCGGCTGTACATCACGCGCTCGGCGCGACCCAGATCGGCATCCGACACGGTTTTCATGAAGTAAAGGCCAAGCAGGATCGACACCGGCGCCGGGATCTCCGCGCCCGACTCGAAGCGGCTGCCGCGCGACTGCGTGACGCCGAAGCGAGCCCAGAAACGACGCTGGCTCTCTTTTTTCTTCTTCCGGTAGGCAATGATCAGAACACGATCCACTGCCGAAGAGACCTCCGAGGGGCGCGCCTGGAGGTGGGTTTGCGGTTGC
The DNA here is from genome assembly GCF_040948665.1 of Paraburkholderia sp. BR14320. NCBI lineage: Bacteria > Pseudomonadati > Pseudomonadota > Betaproteobacteria > Burkholderiales > Burkholderiaceae > Paraburkholderia > Paraburkholderia sp. BR14320. The sequence continues at coordinate 17,083 of NZ_JBFPKG010000024.1, read as the reverse complement.
CAGTGATTGTCGAGGAGTTCCATTTTGGACCCTTGTAGGTTGGGGGCGGTTACATGGATGAATTTTGCGATACCCGATAAGCATCCACACCTATCCAGGTAGGTAGGTGGCGCAAAGATTCAGAATGCATAAGTTTTCCTGCGTATCTGGCAGCCCCCAACACGCACAGGAGAACGTCATGCAAACCACGATCCGTATTGGACTCCGGCAGGAATTCGACAACGAACTGATCAACGAGATGTACCGGCTGCGCGCCCGGGTCTTTCACGGCCGGCTCGGCTGGGAAATTCCGACCATCGCGGGAATGGAGATAGACGGCTACGACGCGCTCGGGCCGTACTACATGCTGATTCAGGGCGAAGACGAACGGTTGCGCGGCTGTTGGCGACTGATGCCGACCGAAGGTCCGAACATGCTCAAAGACACCTTCCCGCAACTGCTGCATGGCGCAGCCGCGCCGGTCGGCCGACATATCTGGGAACTGAGCCGCTGGGCGATCGAAACCAACGGGGAGGAACAGTCTTTTGGTTTCACGGATATGACAATCCGCGCAATTCAGGAAGTGATGCGTTTCGCACAGCGGATGGGCATTACGCATTACGTCACGGTGACCACCACGCCGATCGAGCGCATGCTGCGCCGTGCCGGGCTCGATATCAGCCGGCTCGGGCCGCCGCTGCAGATCGGCGTCGAGCGGGCCATCGCGCTCGACGTGGCGGTAAGCGCGAAAACGCTGACCTCGCTATTCGGGCCGGTCGCCGACGCGGCTTGAGCAGCGCCGGAGCGTGGCGTCACCGAAAATCTCGACACCTTCACCCGCGCGCGTCGGCTCAGGAACCGAACATCCGTTCCAGCGCGTTCTCGAGATGCGCGCGCATCGCGGCGCCCGCGGCCGCCGAGTCCTTGCGGCGGATCGCGTCGAGCACCGCCATGTGCTCGGCCTGCACCAGCCGCTGCCGCTCCACCGTTTTGACCAGCGACAGATTGCGCGACAGGTTCATGCTGAACAGGATCTGTTCCTCGATGAACGACATCACCGTGATGAAAAACGGATTCTTCGACGCCCGCGCGACCGCCTGGTGGAACAGGAAGTCGTCCTTCGCGCCGATGCCCTGCGCCTCGATGATGCGCTCGAGCTCGTCCCACGCATGCTGGATCGCGGCGATGTCCTGGGCGTCGGCCTTCAGCGCCGCCTGCGCGGCGGCGCCCGCTTCGGTCACGATGCGAAATTCATAGCAGCGGCGGATATCGGACAGCGTCTCGAGTGGCGCGAAGCGGCGCACATCGGGGTCGGGGCGCCGCGCGACGGTCGTGCCCGAGCCGTGCCGCGTCGAGATGATGCCGTCGGCACGCAATCGCGCGAGCGCTTCGCGCACGGTCGGCCGGGACGTGGCGAAACGCTCCGCCAGCGCATGCTCGGTCGGCAACCGCTCGCCTTCCTTGTACTCGCCTTCGAGGATGCGGTTGAGAATGTCGCCGTAGATCTGGTCGGGTAAGCCCTTAGTTTTTCGATCGTTCATCAGCGGACTGGCCAGCTTGTCTGAATATGGCCTGATTGTAAGGCCAACCTTGTTTCAGCTTCAGCAAACTTATGCGGTTTGCAAGCATGCAAGGCCACTCGCGCGCGCCGCCGCGGCCGCCATTTTGTCCGCGCCGGGCCTGAATATTTGGCAAATGTTTGATTTACATCCTGGTCGAGTGCATCTTTTCCGGCAATCATCTAAGCTTCATTGGTATAAAAGATCAATAAACCCTGCCGCGGCTAGCAATGTGGCAGACGCTTTTTTGACGCGGAGCCGATATGTACAAACGCATCCTTGTAGCGGTCGACGGCAGCAATACCTCGCGCCGTGCGTTCGAAGCGGCGCTCGAACTCGCCAAATCCAATGGCGCTGTGCTGCGGCCGTTTTATGTCGTCGAAAACACGCCGATGTACTTCGAGGCGCCCGGCTACGACCCGTCGATCCTGCGCAACCGCCTGATCGAGGAAGGCCAGGAGCTGCGCGCCGAGTTTTCGAAAGTGATGGCCGAGCAAGGTGTGAAGGGCGACCCGGGAGTTTCCGAGGCTTCGTCGCTCGGCGATGTCGCCGAGATCGTGCTGCATGCCGCCGCCGAATTCAACGCCGACCTGCTCGTGATGGGCACGCACGGGCGGCGTGGCTTCCAGCGGCTGATTCTCGGCAGCGTCGCCGAACGGTGCGTGCGCCAGGCCACGTTGCCGGTTCTGCTGGTGCCGTCCGCCGCGGGCGCCGACAAGCAACCCGTCTGACACGGTCATCACGCGCAAGACGGTGAGCCATGACGTCGACATAAGCCGCGGCGGCTCACCTTTCCACCTTCGTCGAGGCACCACCGCCGCTCGGAAAGCGAAGCAGCGAACGCGTCACTTTGCCGCCCGTTGAGGGTCATAACGGGTGGGACAATTTCACCACTACCAATATCAATCGCGCGCAGAACATGCTGAATCCCACCGCTGTGCCCCGTTCCTCGACCCGCTCCGCCGGCTCTGCCGCGAGCGGCAGCCGCGAGTCCATGGCGGGACGCGCCACCGCACGCACCGCCGCGCGCTGCTCCAGTTGTTCGATGCGTCAGATCTGCATGCCGCAGGGGCTGTCGGCGGAGGAACTGCCGAAGCTCGAAACGCTGATCTGTTCGGCGCGCTCGGTGCCGCGCGGCGAAGCGCTGTATCGCAGCGGCGACCGCTTCGACAGCATCTACGCGCTGCGTTCCGGCTCGATGAAGACCGTGATGGTCCACCGCGACGGCCGCGAGCAGGTCACCGGCCTGCGTCTTGCAGGCGAGCCGCTCGGGCTGGACGGCATCAGCGCGGACATCCATGCGTGCAGCGCCGTCGCGCTGGAAGACAGCACGGTGTGCATCGTTCCATACAGTGCGCTGAAGCAGCTATGCCGCGAAATCGGTTCGATCCAGGAGCGCATGCACAAGCTGCTGGGTGCGCAGATCGTCAGCGAGGCCGCGCAGATGATGGTGCTCGGCTCGCTGTCCGCCGACGAACGCGTCGCCGCCTTCCTGCTGGACGTGTCGCAGCGCAATGCGCAGCGCGGCTACTCGTGGTCGGAATTCAACCTGCGCATGACACGCGAAGACATGGGCAGCTACCTCGGCATGACGCTCGAAACGGTCAGCCGCACCCTGTCAAGATTTCAAAAGCGTGGCCTGATCGACACGCGGGGCAAGCATATTCACATCGTCGATCTGGAAGGCTTGCGGCAGGTCTGAGCGGCTGGCCCGGGCTGAACGGTCGCGCGGTTCGTCTTGGCACGCCGTCTGCAAGGGGGTAAAGTTTTCAGACCGCCCCCACGGCGACCGTGTTGCATGGAGACCCGGCCCCAATGAATCGCGACCCTGCCCCGCATCATCTGCTCGTGCAGCGCCTGCACGACGCGCGTCAAGTAACCGATGACCTGTTTGCAATCGTCAAACCCGACTACCTCTATGAACGGCCGATTCGCGAGCGTCATCGCGTGGTGTTCTATATCGGCCATCTCGAAGCGTTCGATCGCAATCTGTTCGACCAGCGTCTGTTCGATCTGCCGGCTTTCGCACCGGAACTCGACCAGCTGTTCGCGTTCGGCATCGATCCGGTAGACGGCGGCTTTCCCACCGATCAGCCCAGCGATTGGCCGTCGCTCGACGCCGTGCGCGAGTATGCGACGCGCGCGCGCCGGCAGATCGACGCCGCGCTCGCCGAACTCGGCAACCCGGCGCACGACGAAGCGGCGGTGCAGTTGCTGAACGTCGCGATCGAGCATCGGTTGATGCACGCGGAAACGCTCGCGTACATGCTCCATCAGTTGCCGCTCGCGCAGAAAAACACCGCGTTGCGCGAGCCGGTCGTGACATGCACGGAGCAGCGCGACGCGTTGTCGTCGATGGTCCGCGTGCCCGCCGGCACGACCGTGCTCGGCATGCCGCGCGAGGCCGGCCGTTTCGGCTGGGACAATGAATTCGGCGAAATGGGCGTGGAGGTGCCCGCGTTCGAGATCGATCGATACATGGTCACGAACGGTGCGTTCCTCGAGTTCCTCCAAGACGGCGGATATAGCGAGCCGAAGTGGTGGTCGCCGAAAGACTGGGCGTGGAAGGAAGCGGAGTGCATCGAGCATCCGGCCGGCTGGTCGCAACGCACATTGGAAAACGGCCGCACCGCATGGACGCTGCGCACGATGTTCGACGACGTGCCGCTGCCGCTCGACTGGCCCGTCTACGTGAGTCACGCTGAAGCGAGCGCCTACGCGCGCTGGGCCGGCAAAGCCCTGCCGACGGAGGCGCAATGGCAACGCGCGGCGCACGGCGCGCCGCACGCGGCATCGGGGAACTTCGATTTCCGCAGCTGGGACCCGCGACCCGTCGATGCGCATCCGGACAACGTCAGCGCGTTCGGTGCGGAAGGTCAGTTCGGCAACGGTTGGGAATGGACCTCGACGCTATTCGAAGCGCTGCCGGGGTTCGAAGCGTTTCCGTTCTATCCCGGCTATTCGGCCAACTTCTTCGATGGACAGCATTACGTGCTGAAGGGCGGTTCGGCGCGTACCGCGCTGTGCATGCTGCGGCCGGAATTTCGCAATTGGTTTCAGCCGCACTATCAGTATGTGTATGCGGGGTTTCGGTGTGTGCGGGGTTGATCAACAAAGCGTTAGCTGACCTGCGACACTCCGTGCTTGCGAAGCCGCATTGATCATGGAAGCCGCATGAGATGCGCACTCCGAACGCGCGAAAACTTTATCGGAAGACGCTCACCGCCTCCGCAAGTCTCGTCGCCTGCTGCTTGAGGCTATCCGAAGCGGCACTGCTTTTCTCGACCAGCGTTGCGTTCTGCTGCGTGATGTTGTCGAGATCGCTCACGGCCTGATCGATCTGGGAGACGCCGCTGCTTTGTTCTTCCGTTGCAGCTCTGACCTCCGCGATCAGATCCGACACTCTCTTCACTTGCGTCACGATCTCGTCCATTGTCTTACCGGCGTCGTCGACCAGGCTGGACCCCGTCTCGACTTTCTCAACGCTGGTCGAGATGAGGTTCGTGATCTCTTTCGCCGCATTCGCGCTACATTGTGCAAGCGCACGGACTTCCCGGCAACGACCGCGAATCCCCGCCCCTGATCGCCCGCACGAGCAGCTTCAACGGCTGGATTCAAGGCCAGGATATTAGTCTGGAACGCTATGCGGTCGATGACGCCAATGATGTCCGTAATCCTTCGAACTAGCGGTGATTCCATTCATGGTGCTGATGACTTCCGCTACCGCTTTCCCGCCCTTTGCGGCTGCATCGCTAGCGGAACCCGAAAGCATGTTCGCCTGCATCGCGATTTCGGCGTTGCTCTTCACCGTCGCTGTCATCTGCGCCATCGAAGCCGCCGTCTGCTGCACATTCGACGCCGCCTGCTCCATGCGCCCGCTGAGATCGTTGTTGCCTTGTGCGATCTCGTTGATCGCGCTCTGGACTGTTATGACCTGTTCGCTTACGTCGTCGATGAGCCACCGGAACATGAGGCCGAGTTAGCATAGCAGGCATCCAAGGGCAAACGCAGAGAACCCCGCCACCAGCGAAATCTCCCTGACGCCGCAGAGCCAGGCCGCGCACAGAATGAACGGCGCAGCCGCAAGCAACGCAGACCGGATGCGCCGGCGCACCGGCATGGTCTTGAGGATAGAGGTCCATCCCATCAGGCCCGTGCGAACAATCAGGCCCTTGTGAAAGCGCCGCTTGCTCGCCTTGTGCTCGCGAAACGCACGGTAAAGGGACTCGGCGGTCTCGGTTTCCTCTCGCGCGGGTTTAGTCCGCACTGACATGTAGCCCGACGTTTGGCCGTTGCGCACGACCGGAATGGCATTCGCGCGTACCCAGTAGTGGTCGCCATCCTTGCGCCGGTTCTTGATCAGCGCGCTCCACGGCTCTCCTCCTTTGAGCATCGCCCACATGTCGGCAAACGCCTGCTGCGGCACGTCGGGATGACGGACAAGGTTATGAGGTTGACCTTGAATTTCATCGCGTGAAAAACCGCTAGCCTCAATGAACGCAGCGTTCACTTAGCTAATGTAGCTTTGCGCATCGGTTGTCGACATCAACGACGTCGCATTGTCCGGGATTTCGAACTCGCGCTGCGTGATTGGATGGTAGTTGCGCATACCCTTTTTCCCCGAAAAGAACGATCCGGACTACTCTGGTGTGGATGTGTCGCGAAAGTAGCGTCAGGACGAGTAAGCCCTCGTTGCAATGAGGATGACTTTCCTCACCAGTGAGTCGGGCTTTGCGGATCACTTGGACCATCCACGCTGTACCAACGTCAGCAGCAGGTTATTCGTTCCGCGCGCGGAATGCCCTTGTCAGTACTCGGCCTGTCTATCTCAGCCGGATTAAAGCTGCTGGCACTCTGTTTTGAACCAGGAGTCGACCAGGCGCTGTGCCGCTTGCAGATCGTCCGGATAATATGGATCGTCATACCACGCTGACGCAGCGTAGCCCGCTTTCCTGAGGGTAGTGAGCTCGCTATGGCGTTGCTCTATGGTAGGGTGCGCGTTTTCTCTGAGCGCCACCAGGTCGCGGCACTCCGTCGAGGCGAGGCGTGGCCCGGCATACGGCATTCCACAAGCAGCACAGCCTGCGAGAAGAATCACCAGACCTGGAAGTATTGACCGTCTTCCAGTAGCCATTCTCATCGTGCATCTCCTTTCCTGCGTCGCGCCAATAGAAAGCCCATCAATTCAGTGCTTCCTTGAAATAGCGGCGGTGCGGGGGGCCGTAAGTTTTCGGTTCCCGGCGACATCGGCATGAATGCCGTGGTGCGATGCCACCGATATTGTTTTCGATTCCAACTTTCACTCACACTGGATCGTTGTTCGGGTTTGCGCGACGTCAGGCGCCAGCGAGTTGTGCGGCAGCTGCTCAGTCCTCGACGCGCAGGCCGACCTTCAGCGTCACCTGCCAGTACGCGACCTTGCCGTTCTCGATCTGGCCACGTGTTTCCGTGACCTCGAACCAGTGCAGATTGCGCAGCGTTTCCGATGCTTTGGCGATCGCTGTGGTGATCGCGTCGTCGATCGATTTCTTCGACGAACCGGTCAGTTCCACCTTCTTGTAAACGTGTTCTGACATAAATGTCCTCATTGGTGTGCGCCGGCGAGCGGCAAAAAGCTGCTCCGATACGCAGATGGAAAATAAATACGCGACGGTTCGGTTGAACCTCGTACTTGAGACGGCCTTTCAATTCACCGCGAGAACTTTGGATCGCATAACGCGTTTGCCATTCGCTGCAGTGATTGCACCGAGCGCTGGCAGTTGCTGTTTCAAGACGTCACGCTTCAGCACCGCAAGACGAATGTTAGGGGGATGTCCCCACGAGAAGAAGGTGGAAAGAGGGCAACACGGCGTTGCATCGAAGAACATCAATCGACGTTGCCCCGGTGGGCTCTTGCCGAAGATGAGCGTCCAACCGGCAAAATGAATCGAAGTCGCGTGTGCCAGACCATGGGTGCGGCCTGGTGGAGTACACACACGATGGCGTGAGAGATTCCGCTCTCAGACAGTCGGATCAAGAATCTGGGCCGCCTTTGATCCGCAACTCCTCGGGAGAATTCGTAACGACTTCACCGCCTGGACCCTAACCGTCAATACCGTCCGCGTTCCGCCGATCTGACGATCTCCATCTTTCTCACCAGATCGGCAAGCGATAGCGCTTCAAGCTTCTTCATCGCAGCGCCACGGTACATCTTGATGGTGATTTCGCTCAGGTTCATTTCAGCAGCGATCTGCTTGTTCAAAAACCCTTTCACGACGAACCAGATTACTTCACGCTCCCGCGCGGTCAGCGTGTTATAACGCGCCAGAAGCGCAACCCTAGTCAGAGATTTTTCCAATTGCTCAGCATGACGGCCGATCGCCGACGAAACAGCGTCGATAACACGTTGCTCTCGAACAGGTTTGGTCAAGAAATCAACGGCGCCGGCTTTCATGGCCTCCACTGACATTTCAATATCGCCATGGGCAGTCATGACGATAATTGGCATGTCGACCTGATGGTTTCGCGCACTCAACTGGAACGTCAAACCACTCTCACCCTGCAGGCGGACGTCCAGTAGCTAGCAGGCAGCTTGGAACCCCTGGTTTTTCGGCCGAAATGAAATCCCGGATCCGCTCAAAGGTTCGCACCGAATATCCGCACGAACGCAACAAGCTGGATAGTGCCGAGAGCATTGACGCATCGTCGTCGATTACATAGACGATTGCACCGTCTGTGCTAGCCACGGCCGGAAAAACGTTTTTCTCCATTCGCGTTCCTTTCCCCGTACTGGTGTACACAATGCATAGGTCCGTCAGTGGGAATAGTCGCTCTTTCGGAATGAGATGTAATTGTAAGCTAATGGTGCGGTCGGAGCGGGTATCACAAGCAGCGCCGACAGTAGCTCACGACTTACTGGCTACTAACATTCTACCGACAAACAGCACTGCCCCTATATATACCTGCGTATGATTTTAAGCGGCGCACCCGTCGGGTATGATCGCATTCATCCGCTGGACGCGATGGCCACTCCGCGCAATCGGCGCGGACAGGGAGAAAGATAATTGCGCGCGTCACAGGTAATTTGGGTCGTTGACGACGATCCCTCGGTTCGATCGGGTCTATCAACCTTGCTCAGATCGTTTGACTACGATGTCGTGACCTTCGAATCGGCCGCCGAGGTGTTGGCACATACCGGCGATACTCAGCCCGACTGCATCGTTTCAGATGTTCAAATGCCGGGATTGTCGGGCATTGAATTGTCTGTGCGCCTGATTGAAAACGGGTGGCGCATACCAACGATATTTATCACCGCATATCCGACGCCCGAACTGCATCGTCAAGCTTTCGCGACCGGAGCCTGTGCCCTTCTGATCAAGCCTTTGGGTGCCAACGACCTGGCAGCTGCCATCGAGACTGCGACGAGCAAGCGATCCGGTTAGCGTTGTGAATCAGATACTTCTATCGGAAACCTCGGGAAGCGCTACTTCCGTCGGCGCAATATCGACACCCTGCCTTCGGTAACTGTATTCGGCCGCGCCAGATCGGGGTGGCCCCTCATTCAAGAGCCGATTAGCGTCGCGTCCTTTGATGTTTCCGGATGCAACACGACGTTGCCTTCTTTCAGCCTTTTTTTCGTCGGGATGCCCCCCTAACATTCCTCTCGCGCTGCTGAAGCATGACTTCGTGCGATCGCCATGGTCAACGAAACCAGACCCGCTCAGAGCAGACGCTCAACAACGAGGATGAATATGAAAAGCAGTAAGGTGAATGAACAACCCACACGTCGAAAATTGTTGATCGGCGGTGCCGCGGCCGCCATGCTCCCGGGTACGGTTCAGGCAAGCCCAGCCGTCGCTTCACCGCAGGCATCGAAAGCGGACCACCGACACTTCTCGAGTTACATATCGTCGAAAGATGGCACTCAGTTGTACTACAAGGATTGGGGTGCAGGCCGCCCCGTGGTGTTCTGTCACGGCTGGCCGCTTAGCTCCGATAGTTGGGAATCGCAGATGATGCTAGTGGCGTCGCACGGCTTTCGCGCCGTGGCGCACGACCGCAGAGGCCACGGACGTTCGAGCCAACCGTGGAAAGGCAATGAAATGGATACCTATGCCGACGACCTGGCGACGGTGTTCGAAACGCTCGGCCTCAAGGATGCCGTACTTGTTGGCTTTTCCACCGGCGGCGGCGAGGTTGCACGCTATCTGGGCCGTCACGGTACTCGACGCGTGTCAAAAGTCGTGCTCGTGTCGGCTGTTCCGCCGTTGATGCTGAAAACTCCCACAAACGTGGGGGGATTGCCGATCGAGGTATTTGACGGCCTGCGTGCTGCTCAATTGGGGAACCGCTCGCAGTTCTACAAAGACGTGCCATCCGGACCGTTCTATGGCTTCAACCGCCCCGGCGCCAAGCCGTCGCAGGGCTTGATCGATTCGTGGTGGGCGCAGGGCATGCAGGGCGGCCACAAAAACACGTACGATTCGATCAAGGCATTCTCCGAAACCGACTTTACCGAAGATCTGAAAAAGATCGACGTCCCGACGCTGATCATTCATGGAGAAGACGATCAGATCGTGCCTATCGACGCAGCCGGCCGCGCATCGGCAAAGCTGATAAAGAACTCGAAGCTGATTGTCTACCCGGGCGCGCCGCATGGCTTGACTGACACGCACAAAGAGAAATTCAACGCGGATCTGCTCGCATTCATCCAAAGCTAAGCGCGGCTAGAACTTCACTGATCACAAGGGCAAGGACTCTCGTCCTTGCCCTCTTTTGCATGCGGGTCGCCCACTCGCGTGCGTCTAATAACTCGTCCTGCAAGGACATGCGACGCTCCCCGTACAACGCGCGCATACGCTTCAAATGTCGCGCTAAATGTCTCCATCAGTTGAAATCCGCAGCAACCGCCTGAAGCAGAACATTAATTCCCAATAGCCGCGCTATTTTATGAATATACGGAACAAATATTTGGACGAAGTTTCATAAATAATAGGAAAACACATCACTTAGAATTCCTCGGGCGAAACCGCCTGCCTCCGACGGAATTACATCACCACACACTCTGATGTTCGACCAAGGAAGACCATATGAGTTACCAGACGGGGCTAAGCGGCTTGCATGCCGCCTCAAACGATCTTGATGTCATCGGCGATAATATTGCAAATGCCCACACAGTGGGATTCAAACAAGGCACGGCGGTTTTTTCCGACATGTACGCTAACGCAATGCTCGGCGCGACGAATGATCAGATCGGCATCGGTGTTGCAACGTCTACGATCGTCCGGGACTTCTCGGAAGGAACACCTACCCAAACAGGTAATCCGCTCGATCTCGACATTAGAGGAAATGGTTTCTTTCTGCTTTCTCAGAAAGGTACTCTTGTCTACTCGAGAAACGGTCAATTTCAGCAAGACAGTGACGGAAATATTATTAACAGCAGCAATGGCCTTCCGTTAATGGGATACGCAGTAGGTCCGAATAGTGTCGTCGACACTTCACGACTGATTCAATTAACGACTGCGACCGTGGCAAATCTGCCCCCGAAGCCGACCAGCGCGATCGCGTGGTCTTTCAATCTCAACGCGGGAAATGAAACCCCGAAAGTCACGCCGTTCGACCCTACCAACAACCAGAGCTACAACTTCGCAACGACGGCTACTACGTACGATTCAGAAGGTAACGAGCATCAGATCAGCATTTATCTTGTGAAAGATCCGGCCACCCCCAATCAATGGAGTGCCTGTATAGCGCCCCAAGGTTCGGATGTCACCGTTGACAATGGAACCGGGACGCCTTCCCCGTACACGCAAATCGGAACACTGACTTTCGATTCATCAGGGAGACTCACCAGTTCGAGTTCGCTTTCGTTCGAGATGAACACGACTAACGGCAGCGCCAGCCCGCAAACGATTGCCATCGATCTCGGCAACACCACGCAGTACGCCGCGACGACAGACAGCGTGACCCGGTATCACCCCGACGGATACGCCGCGGCCGCTTACAACGGCACACTTTCCGTCGCTGACGACGGCACCATCACTGCCGGTTACACGAACGGGGAGACACTCGTCATTGGGCAAGTGGCGACGGCGACTTTCGCCAATCCGAATGGGCTTCAAAGTCAAAGCGGCAACCTGTTTTACGCAACTCTGGCGTCAGGGGCTGCGCAAATCGGCACGCCGGGCACTTTCAACCACGGTGTGCTACAAGGATTTATGCAAGAAAGTTCGAACGTTGATCTGACTGACCAGCTCGTAGCGCTCATTACGGCGCAACGGAACTATCAGGCCAACGCTCAAACGATAAAGACCCAGCAAACCGTCGACCAATCGCTCATCAATTTGTAGCCAGGACAGGACCCAGGCAGGCGGCGTCCTGCCTTTGCGCTCACCTGAACCCTCCAGTACTTCGTGTGGCGCTAGCTGCGCTGCTAGCTCTCACCACAGTCCCCAAACCGATATGGACAGCACCTCGGTTGTATCAGCTCCCTCCGTCTTCAGGCCGTTTTGTGTGACGGGGGAAGCTGGAAAGTCGCTGACGGAGATTCCGATTGTCAAAGCCACCCGACTCAAGCCCTCCACGCTGGCCGCTACGCCAGCGGGATGGTCCGGCTTCCAGGAGCGTTGCGTCTGTCCTGACGACTGGAACGTTGACTTTGTAGCCGCTTATTTTTCCCCATTTCAAATTGAAAATGAGCAGATCATCTCAACGCTGACTTTTAACGTCACGATGCAAAGTGACGCTGCATACCCGGTACGGGCAACTGGGTATGTCTTTGATGAACTGGACCATCCCGTGGGCAGCCTGGACCTGAGACATTTCGGGCAACGAATGCCCCGTGCGCTGCAATTCGACGTTTCTGCATACCAGTTACCGATGTCGAGTCGCTTTCTGATCGCCTTCCAGATTGGTGGAGGGGGAAGCACGAAGATCCCGCGCCCCCCGCTCATCACGAGCGTCACAATCGACGTTGTAGCCCGCGTTCTGACGACCGTCGAGAGTTAATGTCCTGACGCTGGCATATCAGGGGCCAGCGGTGAAGAAATAAGGCGATATCGTGCGCATGCGCCGAACATCATCCAGACACGGCGGTATGGCGTGATGACAGCAAAGCGACGAATAACAGGCCCTTCAGTGCGCATTCGACCAACGACAACCAGAACGCGACACGAAACCCCGCGTACTCGGCGGGCAGCGCCGGCGCGATGGCGATAACGCTCAACACACACAGGAAGGCAAGTGTGCCGCGCGCCGCCGCGCTGCCCCTGAGCACATAAAATGCGAGAAGAAGCCAGATTACGGTGGCAAGCGCAAGCGCGAGCCGCTGCATGTCGTCTGGCGCGACCCAGAATTCCATGGGAAATTCGACGAGCGCCCACAATGCAGTGATTTTGACGAGGCGTCTCGTCCATGAGGTGCGCCGCGGGACGGCGAAGCCATCGACGTCTGTGTCATCGCCCAGCACCGGCGCATCTGGGGCTACCGAAACGCCGGCCTCTTCTTGTCCCATGGTCATGTTCCTGTAGTGTTGCCTGCACGCGACCCGAAGACGGTCAGCCCGATTCCCGGCAGCGCTTGCCGCATTCGCTTACAAGCGCTTCTCCAATTCGTCTTTAAGGATCATCGCGTCTGCGTTCACGGCCTGAGGGCGCCTACGTTGGGGCCGGTAAACGTACTCGTCGAACTGGATCTGGCGACCGCTGACTGCACATACTCCTGAGTGACGAGCACGAATCAGGTGCCATTCCTGGTTTCCGTAGACACATCGCAACGGGTCCAGCCACGCGAGCGTGACGCTCGTTGTCGTGGCACGCTCCAAAAAGCGGATTGTGAGTCCGTCTGCCCGCTTTCCTGCCGAACGTTCCGACCATCGCGTCCACTCCGATGCAACGTTGCTTCCCGAGCTCTTCTCACCCGACAGTTGCCCAAGGATGCCAATAGTCATCAGCCACGGATCGAGAATATTCGACTGCGCCTCCATATTCGGGCTCCTCTTGCATCGTTGCGCGTTCTTCAAGCTAAGTCGGATTCGCATGCCAATGTGAGCGTCCGAAAAAGCGCTCCACGTCAGGTGAAATCCTAGGCGCCATGTGCGAGCGGCAGTAGCCCCGAGCACGGGCTCACCGTGTTGTCATCGCATCAACAATCAAGGACAACAGGCTGGAGGAACGACTTCAGTTGGACATTGCAGATCGAGCGCGCGGATCTGCTCGGTCATGTAATCGATAAAGACCCGAATGCGCGACGGCAAATGCTTGCGGCTCAGATAGCACGCGTAATGACCGCGGTCGTCGGGCGCATACTGCGCAAGGCACGCGTACAGACGCTTCGCGCGCAGCAGTTCGCTCACCTGGTAGGCTGCGAGCTGGGCAACGCCGTGGCCCGCAAGCACTGTCTGCAGCATCAGATCCGCATCGTTGAGAACGTGCACGGCCTTCGGGACCACTTTACGGCTCACGCCGCCGACCTTGAATTCCCATCCGGCGAAACGGCCGGAAGCAAGACGGAGATTGATGCAGCGATGCATCTCGAGGTCTTCGACGGAGCGCGGCAAGCCGTGAGCGCGTGCATATTCCGGCGACGCACACACGATCATCTGCATCGGGATCAGCTGTTTGGCGACGACCTGGCTGTCGTCCAGCTTGCCGTCACGAAACGCGACGTCGATACGCTCCGTTGTGAATTCGACGGGGCCGTCCTTGAGCATGAAGTCGAGCGCAATATCGGGGTACGCCGTACAGAAGCCGCTGAGCAGCGGCGCGACGATCCTGCGGCCGAAGCCCGTCGTCGAGCAGACGCGCAACTGGCCGCGCGGCGGACCCTGACGAAGTTCGCGCATATCCGCGAGTGCCTGGACGATGCGCTCGACGGCGGGGTTGCAGTTCTGATAGAAAAGTTCGCCTTCGCGTGTCAATGCCGTGCTGCGCGTGGTCCTCAGCAGGAGCCGCGCATCGATTTGCGCTTCGAGTTTCTGGACGTTGCGGCTCACAGCCGAGCGGCCGATGCCGAGCCGACTGGCAGCCTTGGCGAAGCTGCCTTCGCTCACTACCGCGAGGAAGGAGATCACGCCCGCATAGCTGGTGGCGAAACTGGATGCGAGCGAGTCGTCGCTCGAAGCCGGGGGAGACCTCGTCAAGCCAGTCGGGACGAGCATGTGCTGTTTGCCGTTCATTTCACGAGCCGTTAATCGCTTCGGGTCAACTCATATCAGCGACATACCGCCATCGACGTTCAGATTGATGCCGCTGATGAAACTGCTTTCGTCGCTGACAAGGAAGAGCGCCGCGCGCGCCAATTCTTCGGGACGGCCGAGGCGACCCAGTGGAATGCGGCCTGCAACGGCCGCCTCGAATGCGGGCCGTTCGGCGCTCCCGATGCCGAGTTTCCCGAAAATTGGCGTATCGACCGGTCCCGGACTGATGACATTCACGCGAATGCCACGTGCCTGGAATTCGAGCGCCCAACTCCGCGCAAATGCCTCGATCGCGGCCTTGGTGCCGGCATAGACGGCGTGCCCCTCGAATACCTTCGAACTCGCAATCGAACTGGTCAGCAGAATGGCGCCGTGCTCGCGCATCAACGGTGCGATTTTCTGGACGCCAAAAAAGACGGCTCTGGTGTTAGTCGTGAAGTGAAGGTCGTACGATTCGTGGCTCACATCGCTCGAGGGCGCAATAGTATTGATTCCCGCATTGGCGAAGTAGATATCGAGTCCGCCGAAACGGCGGGAAACCAGCGAGGCCACCTCATCGTGCGTTTGCGGGTTCGCGAGATCGCCCGTCAACCCGATCGCCCTATCTCCAAGTTCGGATACGGCCGCATTGACCGCATCTGCCCGGCGGCCTACCACGATCACATTCGCACCCTCCTCGACCAACAGCCTGGCTGTCGCCAACCCAATTCCGCTATTCGCGCCTGTGACGACGGCGACCTTATTTGCGAGCCGATTCATTTTCTTTCCTCGTCCTATTTCGCCGATCTGGCGTACAGCCGGAATGTAGCAACGGCTGCGAAGGCGCTAAAGTCACACGATGATCATTTCACTTGTTCCGTTCTGTCATCATGTCTGTCGAAAATTTCAATGGTCTTGCCGCATTCGTCCGCGCCGTCGAGACTGGCTCATTCACGAGTGCAGCGCAAACGTTAGGCACCACCCCTTCCGCAGTGTCCAAAAGCATCGCGAGGCTCGAAAAGCGCCTGGGCGTCAGGTTGTTTCAACGGTCGACGCGCGCCTTCCTCCTGAGCGCGGAAGGGCAGGCGTACTACGAGCGAGTCGCTCCGCTCGTGCGCGGCCTGGAGAGTGCAGACGAAGTTCTGCGCTCTCCCGCGACCGCCACGGGAAGATTGCGCGTGAGCCTGCCAGGCGAGTTAGGGCGCCTTTTGCTGGACCCGCTCACCCGGCAACTCATGACGAAACATCCGGAACTCGCGCTCGATGTGAGCGTCAGCGATCGCCATGTCGATCTGATCCGCGATGGCTTCGATATCGCGATCAGAGCAGGATGGCTAGGAGATAGCGGTCTGCATGCGCACACCATTGCAGAGTTGCCGCTGGTGCTGGTGGCTGCGCCGGCTTATCTGCGTGAAAACGGAACACCGCGGAGGATCGCGGATCTCATCGCGCATCGACACGTGCGCTATCGGCTCAACGGGCGCGCGTATCCCGTGATCTTCGCAGATGGAACGACTGTCGCTGTCGACGGCGTGTTCGACGCGGACAGCGGCGACGCAATGCGGGTGGCAGCGTTGAATGGACTGGGTATTGCGCAGATCCTGGCGATCGCCGTGCGAGATGACCTCGCTGCCGGACGGTTACGCGCCGTGCTGCAGGACGAGGCGCTGGCGGCCGTGCCCGTGCATGCGCTTCATGCCTTTGGACGGGACATTCCAATGCGCGCAAGGGTATTCATGGATTTCGTCACGGCACAACTGGTTGGATGGAAGGCCACGCCTGCCGCGTCCGTTCGTGTAGCTGCACCACGTTCGCACCCGAAGGTGAGATCGAAAAGGACCTGATCGCGCTGTCACTGCCGTACGTGCAAATGATGCCGGGGAAAGGATTCACGCATGATGCTGCTACTTGCGCCCCCGTTGATAATGATCCGCATTACCAATGACGCCGCCATAAGGAACGTGTATTCTTCCGAAGTGCCTGTATCCGCAGAATTTGACCTATCTCGTTGCGACTCCGATGGATCAGAAAAGAAATGTTCTATGGGACGACGGCGAGCGCATTTTCTCGCGAGAACAGTTCCCGGTGGTGGCCGGCCAGAGTGTGCTGCTCGCACGGCTTGCCGCTGACCAGCCGATGCCCGCCAGTCTCGATCGTCTTGCCCACGAGTTCGGGCTGAAGGACGAGCTTGACAGTGCGTGGGCGGTACGGCCACTGAGGCTGGTGCGCGAAGGCGGCCAGACCGTGCTGGCGCTCGAGGACCCCGGCGGCGAGCCGCTCGCGCGTCTGCTCGGCGCACCCATGGAGATTGGCTATTTCCTGGAACTCGCCATTGGCATTGCCGCCGCGCTCGGCAAGCTTCACCAGCGCGGCCTGATCCATAAGGATCTGA
>NZ_JBFPKG010000249.1:0-537 GCF_040948665.1 Paraburkholderia sp. BR14320 | reverse complement strand
CGGGCGGCACACCCGCCTGCGGCAGCGGCGTGCCGAAGCGCTCGACGTGCACCTTCGCGGGCGGCACGCCGGCAGCCTTGAGCGCCGCCTCGGCCGCATCCATCATCGGCGCGGGGCCGCAGATGAAGGCTTCGTCGATCGCGTCGGCCGGCAGCAGCTGTTCGAGGAACGCTGCGCACTTCTGCTGGTCGAGCACGCCGTTGAACAGCTCGACGTCCTGCAGGTCGTCCGACAGCACGTGATACAGCACGAAGCGGTTCATGAAGCGGTTCTTCAGATCCTCGAGCTCCTCGGCGAACATGATCTGGTCGACGCTGCGGTTGCCGTACACCAGCGTGAACGTGCTGCGCGGCTCGACTTCGAGCGTCGTCTTGATGATCGCGAGCACCGGCGTGATGCCCGAGCCGCCCGAGAACGCGAGGTACTGCTGGCCCTGTTCCGCGTTCAGGTGCGTGAAGAAGCGGCCGTCCGGGGTCATCACGTCGATCGTGTGGCCGGGCTGCAGCGTGTCGAACGCGAAGTTCGAGAAACGCCCGC
>NZ_JBFPKG010000248.1:0-543 GCF_040948665.1 Paraburkholderia sp. BR14320 | reverse complement strand
CCATCAGGTCCACGACGTTGTCGGTGTAACCGCTGGCCTGGATGCGTTCGGTATCCCAGCGCCACTGCCGCGCATCGTGATCGAATGCCAGCAGACCGCCTTCGGCCAGCGCGTGCAGGAACTGGATTACGAAGAACGGATTGCCACCTGTCCTGTCGGTCACGAGGCGCGCCAGGGGCGCAAGTTTTTCAGGCGCACAGTGCAGCGCGTCCGCGATCAGATGGCCGACATGCGCACCGGTCAGCGGCGCGAGCCGGATTTCCCCGATCTTTGCGCCCGCGCTGCGGATCGCTTCAAGCCGGGCTGTCAGCGGATGAGCGGCATCCACCTCGTTGTCGCGATAGGCGCCGATGACCATCAGATAGCGCAGGTCCGGCTGGATCAGCAGGTCCGCGAGCAGGTCCAGGGTCGCTGCATCGAGCCACTGCAGGTCGTCGAGGAACAGTGCGAGCGGATGGTCGGCCTGAGCGAATACGCCGATGAAACGCCGGAACACCTGCAGGAAGCGCTGTTTCGCCTGTTGTGGTTCGAGCTCCGGGACCG
>NZ_JBFPKG010000247.1:0-546 GCF_040948665.1 Paraburkholderia sp. BR14320 | reverse complement strand
CCTCCGCATCAACGAAGACGCTGCGCAGCGCCTCGTGGCGCGCATACAGCTGATCGAGGCTGCGTCGCCACGCCGCGCGATCCAGCCTGCCCTGCAGCCGCCACCCCAGCGGAACGTGGTAGCGGGCGCTGTCCTTGTCCAGCTGTGCCAGAAACCACAGCCGCTGCTGCGCAAACGATAGCTCAAGCGGCTCATGACGCGATACGGCCACAATCGCCGGCAGGTGTTGGGGACCGGAGCGGCTCAATACCTCGACGATACTTGCCGCAAGATCGCTCAGCACCGGCCTGGCGAACAGCGTCGACAGCGGCAGTTCGACCCCAACAGCCTGCGACAGCCGGCTCGACACCTGTACCGCGAGGAGCGAGTGGCCGCCGAGCTCGAAAAAGTTGTCGTGGCGTCCGACGCGCTCCAGACCTAGCAGCTCCGCCCACAGCTGCGCCAGCACCGTCTCGAGCTCCCCGCGCGGCGCCTCGTAGCCCCGCCGCGCATACGCATCGTCAGCCGGCGCGGGCAGTGCCTTGCGGTCGAGCTTGCCGTTCACCG
>NZ_JBFPKG010000246.1:0-557 GCF_040948665.1 Paraburkholderia sp. BR14320 | reverse complement strand
ATTGATGGAGCAGGTGCAATACAACCTTCTGTTTCGTTGGTTCATCGGCCTGGCAATGGATGACGTGGTGTGGGTGCCCACGGTCTTCACGAAGAACCGCGAGCGGTTGATCAAGCACGATGCCGTGATCGAATTCTTCAACGAAGTGGTGGCCATCGCTCAGAAGAAGGATCTGCTCTCGGGCGAGCACTTCAGCGTAGACGGCACGCTGATCCAGGCGTGGGCGGGACACAAGAGCTTCGTTCGCAAGGACGATGACGATCAGGATGACGAAGGCAGCAGCGCGGGCGACTTTAAAGGTAGCAAGCGCAGCAACGAGACGCATCAGTCCAGGACCGATCCTGATGCGCGGCTCTACAGGAAAGGCAAGACGGGCAGCGAATTGCGATACATGGGCCATACGCTGACCGATAACCGGCACGGTCTGGTGGTCAACGCGCGCGTGACACGCGCTGACGGGCATGCTGAACGTGAAGCGGCCAAGATCATGATCAACGACGCGCGGCAAGCACTACAGGATGCGGGCGCAGAGATCACGTTGGGCGCGGACAAGGGTT
>NZ_JBFPKG010000245.1:0-585 GCF_040948665.1 Paraburkholderia sp. BR14320 | reverse complement strand
CACAGCTTGCTCATATCGGTGAAGTCGGACAGCCCGCGCACGCCGGGTTGATGCTCCTGGGGGAAGAAGATCTCCTGGCTGGGACCTTCGAGCGCCCGCCATTGAGAAATGCGTCGTTCCAGCGTGCTGTCACGGATCGGCGTAATCGAGCCGGGGATGATCGGCATAATGAGGCCACTCAGAATGGCCCCGAAACGCGATTTCGAAGGGTCTCAAGAATGCGGTTTTTTACCGGATTTTGCAACGGCGTTTTCGCCGTTTTCAGGCATGGGTTTGGGCTTGCGGAAGCTCTCGCCCTCAATGACGATGCGATAGGCGCCGTGGCGTAGCCGGTCGAGGGTGGCGGCGCCGAGGATGCGGTTGTCGGGGAATGCGTCTCCCCATTCGCTCAGATCGAGATTTGAAGTGAGAATCGTGGCTGCCCGCTCGTACCTGGCGGCGACGAGGTCATGGAAGTCTTCGGGTTCTGTTGCAGTAAGGCCCACGTTAAAATTGGGTAGCGAATTTTTGAGCTGTGCGATGAAGAAGACGAAGACACCGCGAACCACACTCGCGCCGGGCCTGGCCAAGGTCCTGAAGCGCCTT
>NZ_JBFPKG010000244.1:0-595 GCF_040948665.1 Paraburkholderia sp. BR14320 | reverse complement strand
TGCCGAGCGCTTCGAGATTGAGCCGCGCCGCGTCTTTTTCGAGCAGACGAAGCACCGCGCGCTCGCCGTGGCCGGTGGGCAGCGTCGATACCCGCACGTCGACCGGACGACCGCCGACGCGCAGCGTAATGCGGCCATCCTGCGGCAAACGTTTTTCCGCGATGTCGAGCTGCGCCATGATCTTGATCCGCGAGATCAGCGCGCCGTGCAGCGCTTTTTTAGGCCGCACCACGTCGCGCAACGTGCCGTCGACGCGAAAACGCACCACCGACGCATTCTCGAACGGCTCGATATGAATATCCGATGCCTGCTCGCGTGCGGCTTGCGTGAGCAGCGCGTTGATCATGCGGATGATCGGCGCGTCGTCTTCCGATTCGAGCAGATCCTCGACCTCGGGGATGTCCTGCATCAGCCGCGACAGATCGACTTCGCCTTCCACTTCGCCGACCACCTGCGCGGCGCTGCCGCCCTGGCGCGCATAGGCCTGGTTGATCGCCTGCGCGAGATCGTCGGCGGGCACGCGCACAACCGACACCACGCCGTAGTTGCGCGCGATTTCGGCAAGCGCGGCTTCGCTCGTGCGCTCGCTGATCCA
>NZ_JBFPKG010000243.1:0-605 GCF_040948665.1 Paraburkholderia sp. BR14320 | reverse complement strand
GTTCCAGAACCATTCGCACAGCCCGCTCACGAACTTCAGGCGAGTACCTTGGGCACTTCTTCTTCGTGTTTTCCATAGCTCCATTTTCTCAAGAAGTGGAGCCTCCGGAAATCCCGGGGCGGTTCATGACCACGGAGCGCCGGGGCTTGTGTCGCGTCGTCGCTCGAAGCCCAGCAACAACCGCCTGGACGCTGTGACAGCCGATCGGGCCATCTCGATCATCCGGGATCGCTACTCGGATTTCGGGCCGACGCTGGCCTGCGAGAAGCTGCGTGAATGCCACGGCATCCGCCTGGCGAAGGAAACGGTCCGGCAATTGATGATGGATGCCCAGCTGTGGGTGCCGCGCCGTCAACGTCCGCCGAAAATCTATCAGCCACGTGCTCGTCGCGCCTGTCTGGGCGAACTGATCCAGATCGATGGTTGCGATCATCGGTGGTTTGAGGATCGGGCGCCGGCGTGCGCACTGCTGGTGTATGTGTTAGCGCCGATGTAAAACTGACCCACCCGCCGAAGTAAACCTGACCCACCTGGGAGAGGATGGCGGCTTTTTGCCGCCGATGCTGACTCAGGAGCAAGCAGTGGAAATCAAGGTATTGGCAAGA
>NZ_JBFPKG010000242.1:0-621 GCF_040948665.1 Paraburkholderia sp. BR14320 | reverse complement strand
AAGGCGCTTCAGGACCTTGGCCAGGCCCGGCGCGAGTGTGGTTCGCGGTGTCTTCGTCTTCTTCATCGCACAGCTCAAAAATTCGCTACCCAATTTTAACGTGGGCCTTACTGCAACAGAACCCTTTTCCCGACCCCAGGTGGTCAAAACAGAAGGACCGTGGCCCCTTTCTCCAGCCATGACTCTCCGGCGGCCAGCGCCGTGACATGGGCCTTCGAGACCATTGGCACGGCGCTGAAGTCGAAGGTGGCGAGCGTCTTGGTCGGATCCAGACGCGACTCTGTACGGTGCCGCTCGATGCGTCGTTTGGCGCGCTCAGCCAGTTCGTGCTCAAGCAGTGCGCCAAGCAGTCGCGTGGCCTGCCAGCCTTCCTTGTGCGAGCGCTCGGCGAACTCGGGCCACAACCTGCCGATCGTTGGCAAGCGCAGCTCGTTGAGCATCAGGGCCAGGCGGCCTCCATTATGTGCCGGCGCGCGCAGGCTAAGCTTGTAGCACAGGTACCAGCGAACGCACAGAATGATCACATCGCGGTCAAAGTGACGGCCTGCGAACAGTTCGTCCAGGCTTTTCAGCTTGCTCATCGTCGGTTCCCAATTCGTTCAGCCCGACACCTTAACCGAT
>NZ_JBFPKG010000241.1:0-621 GCF_040948665.1 Paraburkholderia sp. BR14320 | reverse complement strand
CGTCGATGGGCCTCTCGCCGATCATGGTCGAGAAGATCTTCGAAGTGGTGCGCTCGATTTCCGCCGAAGGTATGACCGTTCTGCTCGTCGAGCAGAACGCGCGTCTCGCGCTGCAGGCGGCCAATCGTGGCTACGTGATGGACTCCGGTCTGATCACGATGTCGGGCGACGCGAAACAGATGCTCGACGATCCGAAGGTTCGGGCCGCCTACCTCGGAGAATGATGCTGTTGTGTGATACTGGCTATGGTAAGTCGGGTCCCGGCTTCCCGAACGATCCGCCGATGCCGAGGTCACGCTGATCAAAAAGCGCGCTTGGCACGTTAGATCATTTACAGGCATCTACCACTATGGCTATAACTCGCACCATCGCTTTAAGGTCGACAGTGCCTAAGCGGGATCACTTTCCGCACCGGTGTTGCGCGGTAGGTTCGATCCAGACGCGTTCAATCTGGATATTACAAATCAGCGGACGTCTAGTGCGACTGCCAATGGGCCCTTAACAGGATGCGGAAATACCCCCGCCCGGAATCGACCTTCCACGATTTGAGCGCCCACCGTCGCTAAATCTTTCGCATTGTGCAATTTCAACGCGCATCAACCTTTTTAAAGCACTGTGAGG
>NZ_JBFPKG010000240.1:0-622 GCF_040948665.1 Paraburkholderia sp. BR14320 | reverse complement strand
CAAATCGATGAACGCACAGGATGTGGCGATGGCCCTGCATGCGCTGTCCAGATGGCCGGAGGCGCCTGAAGCTGGGGACGCGGTGCGAGCCCTGGCGCAGCGGCTCGCCACCGACGAGGCGCTGCGCGAGGCGATGGACGCGCAGGCAGTGGCGATGGCGCTGAATGCGCTGTCAAGGTGGCCGCAGGAGAGCGGCCTGCGGGAGGCGGCCAGGCTGCTGGCGGCACGCCTGGGCCGGCCCCCGCTCGCGTGGCGGGAGTTTGACCTCAGCCATCTCGCGCAGATTGCCAACGCGCTGGCGCGGCTGGGCGGGGACGAAGACGGGGACGACGCCCGGCTCGCACGCGGTGTACTGACGGGGGTAGCGGTGCACCTGGCGCTGCACCCGGAACGCTTCGACAGCGCCGAGGGCCGCCACGTGGGTATGCTGCTCAAGGCGTTCGCCCAGCTGCGGATGCACGACGCGCTGCGGCCGCTCGGCGCGACAGCGCTGGAACGGGTCCGGGCGCTGTGCGGCGCCGGGAGCCTGCGCGATGAACCGCTGGAGTGCATGGGCAACCTGTGCATGGGGCTGCTGCCGCTGGCGCGCAGCCCGCAGCTCAAGCGCCACCGGGTGGACGCC